>QWOR01000067.1 GCA_003669575.1 Planctomycetota bacterium
GACTGCTGGTGAAGAAACTCTCGATGGCCTTGCGGTATTCCTTGTTCAGGCTGCGGGTCAGCAGGTCGAGTTTCTGTTCCTCGGTCATCCGGCCGAACCAGATCAGCTCTTTGGTGTTCGGGTCATACCGCAGGTCCCCGCGGTTATCGATCTTCAACTCCTTCGGCAGCGGATCGATCACCGCTGTGAAATACCGTTGAGTGGCTTTGCGGATCAGTTGCTGAGCTGCGTAGCGATGTGGTCGCCCGTAGTCGTCGGTCCAGCTGACGAAGATGTCGATCTTCTGCCCGGTGGGGGGGGTGAACTCGGGTTGAAAGCGAACGGGCGTTCCTGGCTTAGCGCCCAGGGCAATCAGTGCCGCATGGATCACGTACGCATCGGCATCGATCGCGATAATCGATTCATGCTCCTTCGTCTGCTGTTTGCAGACGAGCATCTCCAGGAGTCCCTCTCTCAGGCACAGGTACCCGCTAAGGACAACCTTTTTGTTCGCGACATCGAGCCAGACAGTGCGCTCTGGGTTGAGTGGCTTGGCTGTGGGTGAGGGCTCAATCGAGAGTGAGACCGCCTGTGGTGGCGCAGGGGGACGTTCTGCCGGTCGCTCATCCGCGGCGGCAGCGAGAGAGCAGACTCCGAACATGAGTAACAGGCTGACAATCGACGGGGACGCTGCTTGTTGTGCCAAGATCTTCATCCCTCCGGTGATGTCTCGTTCATCAGTACTCCGCGCTGGGTATCATCATGCCTTGATGACGTTGCCCTGTCGAGAGCCGGTCACTCCATTCCATACTGTTCAGCGTTCTGCATCACGCGATCGTGAGCGTGAGGTCGAACGCACGGATCCCTCTGCCGTCAAACGACCTCTCTGTCAACGCAGCTTGATTCAATAAATTCACGGGAATATTTTCATCGAAATGGCAGAGTGTTGCGTCTTGTCGAGATCGATTCACTCAGCGCATACTACCGCTGTTCTTGTTCCTCTCATTCTTCCGGAGTCGGCGATGTCCCCCACACAACCGTGCAGCGATTGCGGTCGTTCAGATTCGTCATGGACTCGTCGAGACTTCGTGCAGACTGGACTGGCCGGAGCCGCCGTGGCGGGCATGCTGGGGAGTGGTGGAGTTCGTGCCGACGATGCGGTCAAAGCATCGCCGCCGGAATCTGAGACGCTGGTTAAGAAGCTGCATGCCTCGCTCTCCGAACAGCAGAAGTCCATGATCTGTTTTCCCTGGGACTACAAAGACAACCGTGGCCTGCTGCGGACGCATGTCTCGAACAACTGGAACATTACCGACCCGAAGTCACTCACTGTGGGCAGTGACTTCTTCACGTCCGACCAGCGCGACATGATCGAGGCGATCTTTTTCGGCCTCTACAACCCTGAGTGGCACGAGCGGATTCGCAAGCAGCTCAAGGACGATGCTGGCGGTTATGGCAAGGCTCAAACGATCGCGCTCTTCGGCGATGTGAACGACAAGTTCGAGTTTGTGATGACCGGTCGACACCTGACGCTGCGTTGCGATGGTAACTCGGCCGACCATGTCGCGTTCGGTGGTCCAATGTTCTATGGCCATGCACCGACCTTTGATGAATTGAAGGATCACCCCGGCAACGTCTTCTGGCCGCAGGCTCTCAAGGCCAACTCACTGTTCAAGATTCTCGACGGCAAGCAAAGAGAAAAGGCACTCGTGGGCGATATCCCCGAAGAGAGCTCAGTGGCCTTCCAGGGCGACAAGGGTGTCTTCCCCGGGCTGCCGATTGCTGACATGACCGCCGATCAGAAGGCCGTCGTACAGGATGTTCTCAAGAGCCTGCTAGAGCCCTATCGGCAGAGCGATCGAAATGAAGCTCTGCAATGCCTCGATAAAACAGGCGGACTCGATCGCTGCTCGCTCGCTTACTACAACGCTGACGATCTGGGTAATGACCAGGTCTGGGATTACTGGCGTCTCGAAGGTCCGAGCTTTGTCTGGTATTACCGTGGTGCCCCGCACGTGCATGTGTGGGTGAACGTCGCGGACAGTCCGGACGTGGTGCTGAATACTCACTCTGGATGATGTGGCTCGCTCAGCGAGTTGGCGTCAGCGTTGTTGGCTGAGGCCGGTACCACATTTTCCGGAGAGTTGTTCGTATGTCGCTGCCACGTCGCTTATTGAATTGGCTGGGTCGTCCCCGCAGTGATCGCAAGAGCCTCACACACGCTCCAGTGGTCGAACGACCCGACTGGTGGTCACGAGTCTCGATCCACCAGACAACGCTGCTGAAGTGTCCCTTCGAGGAAGAACTTGCGCTGCTGGAACAGTCGGGAGTTCCCGGTATCGGCCTGTCGCATCTGAAGCTGCAGGAGTTGTCTCCTGCGGATGTCGTCGGGGAGCTGGCTGGCAGTCCTTTGCAGGTGTCGAGTCTGGGAGTCATCGGCGGCTTTACGGGCTACAACGAGTATTCTTACGATGATGCCGTTCGAGAAGGTACCCAGCTCATCGAAATGGCGCGAGCTGTCCGATCGCCGGTCGTACGCGTGGTCTCTGGTCCGTACGCGGGGCATTTGCGCAAGCATGCCCGCCGCCTGTTGATGATGGGACTGGAAGATCTTCTGCCCGTGGCTCAGTCCGCGGGAGTGAAGCTGGTGCTCCAGCCAATGGCCCCCGTCTATCGCGAATGGACGTTCCTCAATTCCCTCGACATGGCGATGAGTGTGCTCGACGAGTTTCGCAGCTCCCACGTCGGGCTGGCTCTCGGGACCTATCACCTGGGTCGGGAAAAGAATCTGCTCAAGCGGATCGAATCGATCGGTCCGTTGATCGGATCAGTTCAGGTGAGCGACTGGGTACCGACGAGCAGTGATGCCGACCGTCGCTTGCCCGGAGAAGGCCGGTTGCCGCTGGTCGAGATCCTGGCGGCCATCGAGTCGACCGGTTACCAGGGGTGGTATGAGCTGGAAGTCTGGTCGCGGGACTTGTGGAAACAAGACCCCGAAACTCTAATGGGTCGTTACCTCCAATCCTTGGGCACACTGGTCCCCGTCAACGCCCGTTGATCTGCCCGGTTGCCATCGACAAGATGTCGGTTGCCTGACAGGCAAGGATTGGAGCCCCTCCTGTGGTTGCCCTCCTGAGTTCCCTGCCTGTTGCCCCCTCCGTGCGTCATGGCTCATGACTGGTTCACACTGGAAGAACTCTCCCGTCAACTCGGGCGGGATCTTCGCGAGATCGAAAAGCTCGTGAACCGCGGGCGAATTCCCGGTCATAAACGGGGAGGCGTCTGGACATTTCAGGCCACCGAAGTCACACAGTGGCTCGAACAGGAGATGCGGACGTTCTCCGATCCCGAGCTGTCGGCGATCGAGGAGTCGCAGGCTTCTCCGGAGTTGAATCCGGAAATCCCGGTGACAAGTCTGATGAAGATCGAAACGGTACAGGTCCCCCTCGATGGCCGGACCAGACGATCGATTCTGGAAGGTCTCGTGGAAGTCGCCGGGCGGACCTATCAGATCTGGGAGCCCGCCACTGTTTTGAAAGCAGTTCTCGAACGCGAAGAACTGATGTCGACCGCGTTCGATTCCGGCGTGGCGATTCCTCACCCGCGGCAGACCCTGACCGATGCAATTGGAGACTCGGTCGTCGCGTTTGGCCGGACGACTTCGCCGATTCCATTCGGAGCGGCGAACAACTCTTTAACGGATATGTTCTTTCTCGTGATCTGCCGCGATGCCAGGACGCACCTGCATGTCCTCGCGCGGCTCGGCCGGATGTTGCAACAGCCGGGCTTCATTGACCAGCTGCGGGAAGCCCCCGACAGTCAGTCGGCGTATCAGGTGATTTGCGAGACCGAGGCCCGCGTGGGCTGATTCGGGATCACTGTGCGTTCGGCCTGATTTGGTCACAGCGCGATCATGATCACCGCCAGCACTCCGACCCACACCACACCGAGGAAGTGCCAGAAGAAGTTGCAGACGGTGACGCCCCAGTGATACTCGTGGTCGTACTTGTCCGCGTACGCCCGCACGGTCACGTAAGCCAGACCCATGATGGCGATCACAAAGTGCAAGGCATGCAGCGCACAGAGCAGGATGATGAATGGCCGAACTCCCCGCGAGGCGGCGTCGGGACCATGCTCGAATGCGCTGATGGCCCATAAGGCATAGGTCTGCACAGCTGTGAAAAGTCCTCCTGCCAGCAGTCCACGCCGCAGCCACATGCGGAAATCCTGCTGGCGTTCCCTGCGAACAGCGGCGAGCGACTGGCTCAGGCAATAACTTCCATAGACCATCAATCCGCTGCTGACCGCGAAGGCGGGATGGAACACCATCGTCCAGGCTGACGCCCGAGGGTTCCTCCCGAGCAGCTGAGCCAGGGCCCATGCCAGACTGAACGCAGCGACGAAGATCCCCATGCTCAAACCGATGAAACGTAACGCCAGCACACTGCTGTCAGCTGCGTGACGCGCGGCGACAGGGGCTGAAACTCGAGGATCGCTCGGGAGATCACGGGGAGCCATGACAGATCACATGCATGATGTTTGCAAACAGAGCGAAGCAGAGATGCGAGCCCGCTACGGTATGGCTGAACTGCGGTTGGGCAGGCACAGGATCGCATCGGGACGGGCGAGCATCCAGTACGGCCCCGCTGGAAACAGCTCCATCGGCTGAGCAACCGGCTCGATGGTGATGCGTCGTTCGAACTCGATGGTACCGCTGGCGAGGTCGACTCCCCAGAATCCGGTACGTGTCGGCCACACTACTGTGGAATTATAGACACGCGGGACACCGGTGCCCGCATTTGTGGGATCTTCTGTGCCATGTTCCCAGAGTGGCTTTCCGTCGCGTGTGGAAAGTGCCCGCAACCGAGCACCGGCGATCAGAACCTTTGCAGGGTTGGCACACACGACTCCCTGCACCGGGAAGGGAACCATCTGCCGCCAGAGTTCTTCTCCACTGTCGAGCGAAAATCCCGCGACGAGCGGTGACTCGTTTCTGGAAGGAGCAGGGCGCGCGACGACAAGCAGTCCTGCCTCAGCGTCGAGCAATGGACCGTGCGAACCCCGCAGGGTGGGGGGTGAAGTGACCATGGCGGTCGAAGCCCAGTGGACCTGGCCCAGTCGCGAGTCGATGGCGACAACCACTCCTGTTAATGTCTGGGCGATGATCAGCCCCGCCCGTGTGAGGAGTTGCGTGTTCGCGAGCGGATATCCCTCCGTAGCCGCGCTGGTGCCGATTCGCGTCCACCAGGCGAAACGTCCGTCA
>QWOR01000066.1 GCA_003669575.1 Planctomycetota bacterium
CGAGCGACCTCTCCCGCGCCGCTGATCTGCTCCGCCACAGCTGTCCAGTATTCGCGATTCTCATACGGCAACTGGTGCCCGCTGCTGGCACTGACGCATTCCACAGCGGCCACGTCGCCCAGCAGGGCAAACGACCGGAGATAGAGCGAGGAATTCATATCGGGAGAAAAGCGGGCCTGACCGACCGCGTGGCACAGCTGTCGGAACTCTTCCCAGTCACTACGCTGAGCGGTGGCGACTAGCTGGCCGGACAGGAGTATCGGGTCATACAGACTATTGAGATGTGATTGCTGCAGTTCATTTTCAAAGGTTGCCCAATCGCCCGTCTTCTGAGCCTCAAGCACCATCCCCAGATGTCGCAGCCCCGGGTCATGTATTCCGTACCGTTTCGCCAGTTCCAATCCCTCAGCCACCTCGCCACGGTACATGAGACGCAGCACGCCAATCATCTTTCGCATCGCCCGTGCCGAAGCGGATGGATGCAGAAATGTCAGCACCGCGGACAGCCAGCTCGCCAGTGAGAGACGGCGTTGCTGCATAAGAAACATCGTCCCATGCTGCAACCACATGGGCAGCATGATCAGCAAGGCCCAGGGGCCAACGGCGTAATACCCGGCACGATCAGGACGCCAAAGCCACACGCTCCCGAGCAGCCCCAAGACAGCAACGATTTTAATGACCCAAAGCTGCGCCGGCCGCATGACCAGGAGCCAGACGCAATTCACCAGAATCAGCGTGATACACAGATCATTCAGGTCCATGCACGATCCTGACCGGAACGATTCCGTCCGTGAACCGGGGAAAACGAACTCCCGATCGACCCAGGGAAGGTGCCCCATGAACAGCAGACTGTTTGTCCTGACATGGCACTTGGCTTTCACATTCACCACAACGCAAAAAAGCCCAGTGGCCGAAACCACTGGGCTTTCGGAATCGATAAATTACTCGTGCCATCCGTGGGCATTTCGCACGTCGATCATCGTCGCCAGGATGTCGTTCCATGTCTTCGGATCGTTCATCACCGAGTTCGGGAACATACAGCCGTCCCAGCAGATGTGCCGGTAATTCATGTGCGGAGGACCATCGACTCCGTCGCGGAGCCAGTAACCGGCTCGCTTCACGATGTCGAGCTTGCCGTTCGGATCTTTCGCCTGGCAGTGACGACCGGTCTTGTCATGGCTCCCCGAGCCGTGGACCGTCCCATCGTTCTGAGCGACGTGGAAGTCGATCGTCCAGGGACGCAATACATCGGTCAGCTTGGTGTAGGCTTCGTCGAAGGCCTCTTCGTCCTGCCAGTCAAAGCCTTCGGGCAGCAGGCGATGTTCAGGAGCGTTGTACCCCATCAGGTACAGCAGCGTGTGAGCCATGTCGGCCTGGAAGCCGAGGGTCTCGGGACGGCCGACTCGCTCGAGCAGGTCCACCATGGTGATCCAGGACTGCATTCCGCCCCAGCAGATTTCCCCTTCCGCCGCCAGTCGCTCGCCGAAGTCTTCGGCGATGTCGCAGGCCATCCACAGGGTGTCGGCGATCTTGCGCTGGTTCCCGATCGGATCCTTGAGCCAGTCGGATGGGCCGCAGGCGGTGTCGATACGTACGACTCCATACGGGCGAATGCCCATCTCACGCAGCGTCTGGGCGATCTGGCAACCCTTCTCGACCTGGGTCAGGAAGTTCTTGCGGCCTTCCCCTTCGTCGAGAGCTGCTCCCCCACCGGTTGGCGGCCAGACGGGGGCCACGACCGAGCCAATGGTCAGGTTACGCTTGGCCGCTTTGTCGGCCAGCTTCTTCAGGTCCTCTTCGTCGGCATCGATCGAAATGTGCGGGTCAAAGAGGAAGAGATCGAAACCATCGAACTTCACTCCGTTCACGCTGGCATTCGCGGTGTGATCGAGCATCGTATCGAGATCGATAAACGGCTCTGCACCGGGAGATCCTTTGCCAACAACACCGGGCCACGCGGCATTGTGAAGCTTCGGGTAGTTGTTGACTTTCATGGATGCACCTTCAGCGGAGAACGCAATCTGCCGGAAATTCAGACGGCAAAAACCAGCACGAAAACCAAGGCGTGCCAGAGACTGGCTTACTGTACCGAAGTTATCGCTGGCAGACAAAGGACCGCAGCTGGCTGCCTGCGAGGGAAGATGTCCCCGTGAATGGACCTTCGGGCTCTCTGATCCGACTGGGCCAATCAACTGCTGCACCACGACGAGTCCGATTCACAAACTCGGGCGCCCATGTGGAATCAAGAACAGCTCGCCCTCGCCGTTTTATAAAAATCGAGTTATGTTATTGATTAGATTCAGATCTGGTGACTGTACGAACAGCCCCTCTCTCTCAAGGTGGAAGCTATGGCTCGGAACGACGACGAGTTCGAAGATGATCGCGACATGGGCGAAGAGACCAGCAAGCCACGGCGGAGAAGGGCCGAGCCTACCGGTGGGACAAACTGAGGCAAGATTCTGCTGATCCTGTTTGGAGTTGGCCTGGTCAGTCTTCTCCTGTGCTGCGGCGGGTTTTATTACTTTGCCCGGAATGCGTTCGACATGACGCAGGAACCTGCCAAGATCGCCGCCATGCAGAAGGAGATCATCGAGATTGATCTTCCGCCCGATGTTCAACCCGCCATGGGCATGAACATGAATCTGGGCGTCATGAAAATGAAGATGGTGATGTACAGTCCCGAAGCGGGAACATCACTGATGTTGATGCAGATGCAACTGGCAGGACAGACCAAAGAACAGATGCAGGCAGCTTTCAATCAGCAGGCTGGTCAGCAGCAGAACAACAGAAACTTCCGGCAGGAATCGGCAGAGACCAAGACGGTCAAAGTGGATGGTCAGGACACCGATTTCATGTTCGCCAAGGGAACGCTGAATCCCCCCAATGGAGCGGCGAAGCCCGTGCGGATGGTGACCGGGATGTTCCCCTCGAAAGACGGGATGGGGTTCATTCAATACTCCATCGATGAAGAGAAATATGACGAGGCAGCTGTGATTAAGACTCTGGAGTCGATTCACAAGTAGTCGGTGAGATTACAGGCGTCCTCTTCCGGAGCAGGTCTCTGGAAGGGGACGTTTTTATTTGTGCTCTGGTGTCTGTGAGAGGGAAAAAGCCTGATCGCTTACACGTAGCCCCGCAACTTTGCATCAGTCCCCATAAGTTGTTAGTCGTCCGTGTTTGACCGAATCACGACCCAGTCCGGCAAATCAGGGCTCTCACTCGACGTGTGATGTCTTCTGGAAAGACTGGTCACCAAGGATAGTCTGGGGCATCGCCAATGCTTTTCATGAATGCTTCGGGCGACAGAAAGTCTGTACCATTGGTCTGACGCTGTGCCGCTCGAGAGGCTTTTCCAACCACGGGTTAATTCGATGTCCCACAAAGTACTCATCATCGTCGGCGATGCCACGGAAACCGTCGACACGCTCTATCCCTACTACCGACTTCAGGAGGGTGGATACACCCCCGTGGTCGCTGCACCCGAGAAGCGGGTGTACCAGATGGTGATGCACGAGGTTCGCCCCGGCTGGACGATCACTCGCGAGTGGGAGGGCTACCAGATCAAGGCCGATCTCGCGTTCAGTGAAGTTCGCGAGGAGGACTATCTGGGGATCTTCTTCAGTGGGGGACGTGCCCCCGAATACATCCGGTACGATACCGATCTCGTCCGGATTACCAAGCACTTCTTCGACACCAATAAGCCGGTTGCCAGTGTCTGCCACGGCGTGGAGATCCCCGCCTATGCGGGGTGCGTTACCGGCCGCCAAATGGCGACTGTCCCGAAATGCCGGTTCGACCTTGAGATCTGCGGAGGCACCTTTGTCGACGCACCGTGTGTGGTCGACGGGAATCTGGTCAGCGGCCGGACCTTTCACGATCACGGCTACTACATGGGGCCCTGGATTAAGCTGCTGGATGCCGCTCGCGATCAGGCGTCGGGGCGGTAACCTGGACCGCGACTACTTCACCGCCAGCTCGATGTTGGTGATTTCCATGATAAACCGCCCGATCAATCGGGTGGCGATATCCCAGTTCTCCTCTCGGAGACGCTTTGACTCTTTGGGGGGCTGGAAGCTGTGGTCCCCTTCTTTCATCCATTTAAACTGGACACTGGGCGAGAAGGCGTAGCTGGCGACTTCGCCCTTATCGCCGAAGGTATCCCACTCGCCCTGCACGACGATTGTCGGTGTCTGAATCGTGTCGAGCGGTTCGACGCGATACTGGTCGGGTTTGCCCGTGGCGTGAAACGGAAAGCCCAGACAGACGACGCCCTGAACATGACACTCGTCTGCAACTGTGGCTGCTGTGCGGCCCCCCTGCGACTTGCCACCGACGAAGAGCTTTTCCGAGCCCAGCTGTTTGATGACCTGGCGCCAGGTGTCGAGCAGTACTTGCTCGCTGTCCGTGGAACGGCGGCGGCCTGTCGTGTTCCGGTCCGACATATAGGGGAAGTCGAAGCGCGCGACACGCAGACCGATTTCGCCGAGTGACTTGGCGAAGTAGGACAGGAACTCGACCTGATAACTCTGACCCGAAGCAGGGGCCAGTGCGATGGTGAGGGGAGCCCGCTTGGGGCCATCGAATTCGAGTTTCACCTCGGGCATGGATCGGTCTCAGCGTGGACGAAGAACTGGGCGAGCCAGTCTGGTCCCCCCGAACCCGCAGTTTAGCAGTCCGCCGATGAACCCGTTAGCGGTGGGGCAGTCGGATCAGCCCATAGAGAATTACGCACTCACTCGCATGCCGAGCAGCTGTTCTGTCACGGAGAGTACCAGCTCCGAGTCGATCTCATGGCGATCGTCTGCCTGAGCCGCCAGCAGCAGAGCGCGACACAAGCGGTTAATCTGTCGCGGCACGCCCCCGGAAATCCGGGCAATCAACTGCACGGCATCCCGCGTGAACTCGGGGGTTGTGATCATTCCGCGGTCGAGTGAAAACTCAACGTAGGACTGAGTCTCATCCAGCGAGAGTACCGACAGTTCAATTCGCAGACTGGAGTACTCACTCAATGTTTTCAGCAGCGCGGTCTGTTCCTCGGGGCGGGATGCAAACAGCATCACGATGCCCCGCGAATGAGGCGAATACAGCAGCTGCTCCAGAAGTGATAACGCCCCCGGACGCAGACGATTGGCGTGATCAAACAACAGCACCCAGGGCTGTTGAACGCGGGCTGCGGAGGCAATGATCTGTTCGACCTGATCCCAAAGTTCGTGGGGATCGGC
>QWOR01000050.1 GCA_003669575.1 Planctomycetota bacterium
CGGTCAGTTGAGACCGGGGATCGTCCATCGCCTCGACCGTGACACCACGGGCGTCATCATCATCGCCAAAGACAACTCCGTTCACAGCCGGCTGAGTTCTCAGTTCGAACAGCGTGAGGTCAAGAAAGAATATCGGGCCATCGTTCGCGGCACGATCGAGAGAGACTCCGATTACATCCGTACCTGGATCAAGGTTCACCCCAAGAACCACGAGAAAATGCTCGAGTGCGAAGAGGGTGAGCAGGGCGCACGCGAGGCGGTTACCTTTTACAAGGTCCTGGAGCGGTTTCGCGGGTTCACTTACGTCCAACTCCTTCCCGAGACCGGACGCACGCACCAGCTGCGAGTGCATATGCTGCACCTCAAGTGTCCGATCATCGCCGACAAGCTGTATGCCGGTCATGGACAAGTCACACGCGGAGATGTGGCTGCTCCAGAGACAATCGCGGGTGGAGATGATACGCTCATCACCCGTCAAGCACTGCATGCCTTTCGGATTCAGTTTCGCCACCCGGTCACTGACCGGACGATGCAGTTGGAGGCTGAACTCCCGCAGGATATGCAGCAGACCCTGGAAGCCCTGAGAGCCTATCGAAAGCTAAGCGGATGAAACTGGCAAAGGTGAGATTGGCGGACGGAAAGGTCCGCGTCGCGTTGGTGGAAGACAAAGGCCTGCAGCTGCTCGATATGGAGCAGGTCACCGGGATCCGAGTGTTGTCGGACATCCTGCACGCACCCGATCCCGTCGGCCTGGCGAAGTTCCTCGTCGACCCGAAGGCCGGTCCCATCAAGATTAATGAAGTGACTTTCCTGGCCCCGATCGATCGGCAGGAAGTCTGGGCGGCGGGCGTGACCTACAAGCGGAGCCAGATCGCCCGCATGGAAGAGTCCGAGGCGGGAGCGAGCCACTACGACAAGGTCTACACGGCCCCACGTCCTGAGATATTCCTGAAGGCCACTCCGCACCGCGTCTCTGGTCCCGGCGAACCCGTGCGCGTGCGTGCCGACAGTGGCTGGTCGGTTCCCGAGCCGGAGTTCACGCTCGTTCTGAATCCCGCCAAGCAGATCGTCGGCTATACGATCGGCAACGACATGTCGGCCCGCGATATCGAAGGGGAGAACCCCCTCTATCTGCCACAGGCAAAGGTGTACAACCAGTGCTGTGGACTCGGTCCCTGCATCCTCCTGGCTGATGGTCCGCTGAACAAAGAAGCGGTCACGATTGAACTGGTCATTCACCGCAACGGAGCTGAGGCGTATCGCGCTTCGACCCCGCTCAGCCAGATGAAGCGTGAACTGCCCGAACTGGCCGAGTGGCTCGGCAAGGAAAACGATCTCCCCGCTGGAGCGTTTCTCCTCACGGGGACGGGAATTGTTCCGCCCGATAACTTTACGCTGGAGAACGGCGACTCGGTTTCGATCTCGATTACCGGGATCGGCACGCTCACCAACCCGGTCGTGAAGGACTGAACCGCTTCCGGTGGTTCGGACTGTATCGATTATTCCAAAACCCCAGCCCGGGAATCGAGCTGGGGTTTCTTCATATTCCGGCAACCAGTGGGGAGTGACGTAAGTTTATACACGGGCCGTCTGGTCAGTTTCCCCATTGCAGGTTCCCTCGCTCCATGACTACACACGATGATCGACGAAGGAACTTCCGTGCCGATCTCCGCACGGTGGTCAACGTCTATACCCCCGATTCCTTCTCCACGACACCTCCGACTTTTCAGAGGGCGTGGTCCGAAGACGTCTCCGCCACAGGGGCTCGTTTGATTTCCGAGGGAGAGATTGAGCCCGACAAGGTGTGGCTTAAGTTCCTGGCTCAGGGAAAAGATGACTGTGTGATCGAAGCGGAGATCGTCCGCCGAGGCAAGGTCCCTCGCAGTCACTTCCGGACCCGGGACAAGCTTCATGCGTATGGAGTGCGGTTCCTCAGGCTGTTAAATGAGGCGGAGTTTCTCGAACTGTCGCTGGATCAGGTCGAACGAGTCACGGCCAAGCCGGAAGCCGCTTCACCGCCCAGGAAGGTCCCGGTCAGCTGAGTCCATGCACTGATGATCCCGATTGGTGTCGGGCTCGCTACACTGAATGCATGAATTTTACGGATGCCGATCTTCTGGCCTACCTCGATGAAGCCCTGTCGCCGCAACGCGCGGCAGAGGTGGAGCGCGCTGTGCGTGATTCCGCAGCTTTGCGGCACCGGCTGACTGCCTTGCTGGAACAGCGAGATCAGGGTGGTCACACGTTGGGCGAAATCTGGCGGAGACGCCAGCTGAGTTGCATCGGCCGCACCGATCTGGCCCAGTATCTGCTGGGGCAGCTGCCACCAGCCCAGCGGGATTATGTCGAGTTCCACACCGGCGTGATTCACTGTCCCATCTGTGAGGCGAATCTCGAGGATCTGCGCCAGCTGTCGCAGGCTCCGGAGGAAGATCAGAGTCTGCGACGACGAAAGTTTTTCGAGTCCTCGGCGGGGAAGCTGCGCCGCCCGGAGTAGGCGATGGAGAAATTCCCTGACAAATTTCTCCGCTCTCCTGGCGGGATTACAGTCCGGGGATGATGCGGCTCAGGATCAGATACGAGAGACCCGCGAGTAACGTTCCACAGGGAACAGTGCTGACCCAGGCCAGCATGATCTCCCCCACGGTTTTCCACTTGGCCTGGCGGGTGACAGCTCCCATCCCGAGCAGCGAGCCCACGCTGACGTGCGTTGTACTGACCGGGTAACTGTGCAGACTGGCCGTGGAGACAAGTGCGGCAGTTACCAGACTCGAGGCAAAGCCCTGGCCGGGGTTCATTTCAGTGACCTTTTTACCAAGCGTCTCGGCGACGCGGTCGGCGTCCAGCAAGCCGCCGATGGCGATCCCGGTCGCGACCGCGAGAAAGGCCCAGCGGATGTTGATGTTCGGGACCAGCAGCAACAGGCCGACCACCTTGGGCGTGTCGTTCAATCCCCGTGCAAAGCTGGCTGCTCCGGCACTCAGAAAATGAAGTCCATCCAGGATTGGGGTCCGATGGTCGGGAGCGAGCTTCAGCGCCCTCAATATCAGATAGGTTGTCGCCCCCAGCACCACAGCCAGAATGGGGCTGAAAAAGAGCGGGTAGAGAAAGTTTTTCCCCAGGGCTTCCAGGTGCACTTGTGCTCCATTTCCGACCAGCCCCGCCCCAATGAGCGAGCCCACCATTGCGTGCGTCGTCGACACAGGAAAACCCAGCCGAGTCGCCAGCAGGCTGGTCAGCGCAGATCCCAGTGCCACAGCTGCGACAAACTCGGGCGACTGGCAGAGTTCATCGGGGACCAGACCTCGCCCGGCAAACTTCTTGAGCATCGATTCGGCGAGCCACATCGATGCGAGCGAACCCGCGAACGTCATCGCGGTGCCCCAGTAGAGAGCTTGCTTCAACGTAGTCGTCCCGCTGCCGTAGAGCGAGGCGACCCCTTTGAAGTTTGCGTTCGCCCCATTGGTGAACGCGACGAAGCTGACAGCCAAGAACAGAATCCCGATCAGCACGGATGACCTCTACTTCGCTCGGTTCTCTTGAGTCTCCGCAGGCAGATGCTTCATCGAGACGTATTCCTTCCACGATCCCTCGTAGAGCCGCACGTTCGGATACCTGGCGACATGCCGCAGATAGAACCGCAGCAGGCTCCCTTCACGAGAGGTTCCGCAGTAGACGATGATCTCCTTGTCTGGTGTCAGGCCGGCTGCCTGGAGTTCGGCCTTCATGTGTTCAAAGGGCCGGAACTGATGCGTGTTGTCCGTCTCCATCAACCGGGCCCAGTGAAAGCTGATCGCTCCGGGGATGTGTCCTTTCCTGAGCCAGACATCGTCGTTACCCAGGTATTCGTTGCGTGGGCGGGCATCGACGAGGACCACTCCGGGCTGCCCCTTGCGTTCCAGGAGTTCTTCGATCGCAATTCCGATTTTGGGTCGGGTGTTCTGGGGAAGAGTTCCTGAGGGATTGCCGAAGTACTCCTGAGTCACCGGGAACTGGCTCTGCTGCCATGCGGGCAATCCCCCATCGACGATGCGAATGTCCTCCACGCCAAATTTTTCCAGGACATAGGCGACCATGCTGGCACTCAGGATTTCGTCGTTCGGAAGCTTGTCGCCCGTCGCGTAAATCAGATGTGTACGACTCGAGTCGACGCCTGCACGGACCAGCAATACTCGCGTCAGGTCATCGGGCAGGTATTGCACCGGAACGCCTTTGTCGGTGCCGCGCAGCGTGTCAAAGTTCAGATGGTGAGCCGTCGGAATGTGTCCGCGGAAATAGTCCTTGTATCCCCCGCGAGTGTCGATCACGACCGGCCGCTGGGCGATGTCCGGCGAATCGATGAGCCGCTTTGATTCGGCCGGCGTGATGAGTCCGATTTCGGCCTGACATACAGACAATCCGAAGAACGTTAGACAGTAGGTGATAAAGAAATGCTTCATGGCTGTGGTCAATGAAGTGATGGAGTTCTGGCACGTCGCCCGTTGCGACTCTGGCAATGTCGCAGCTTGCCGCCAATTCTACAACTGAATCGGGTGGAGACGCGTCAATCGCAAGTGGCCGTAAATGAATGGGCCTCTTCGGCGCGGCGGAGTCTTCGTTCCCTTCGCCCAGGCCGCTTGGGGGTTGGTTGTCGATGGTCGCGAACGAACATCCATGGCCGAATCAGACATTCTATTCGGGAGTTGCGAAACAGTCCCTGACTGACGTAATCTCCGGACTGGTCTCGGAGGGAATACGAGCCTGGGCGGGTTCGATTCATCTCGTCTGTTTTGCAAGGAGCAAGGTATGCGGACTCACCGCTTTCTATTTGTCATCGCACTGACGGCTTTGGTCGGACTGGGAATTGGATGGGGTCTGGTGCAGGGCCAAACCCGCAAGGTCGTTGCTCCAGAGTCGCTACTTCCTGAAGACAGCGTGCTGCTGGTTCATGTCGATGGCGCACTGAGTCACTCCGAAGCCTTCCAGAAGACAGCGGCGTATGACGCGCTGTACAAAAGCGGTTTGATCGGCTTCTTCGAGAAAACGTTCGAACGGGCCAAGAAAATGGCAGGTCCGCTGCCGACGAAACCCTACCTCGACGCCATCAATGTGATCGTGGAAAAGGGATTCTCCATCGCCGTCACTCCCGGCGTGGGGGAGAAAGGGCCTCAGCCCTGGGCGGTGGCAGTCCTGCACGATGGAGCTGCTCTCGACAAGCTCATTTCCAGCACGATCCAGCTGGCGAGCAATGGCGAACTCAAGCCGACCAAGAAGACGATCGGCAAGCGGACGGTCGTGCATCTCGACATTCCCGACTCTCCCGGCGTGGAGCTGGGCTGGTGGCCTGAGGGCAAACATCTGGTGGTTGCCATCGGTCTGAACGCGATCGAACAATCGCTGGCTGTCATCGATGCCAAGTCGCCCAACGTGACGACCAATTCCCTGTGGGCCAAGTACAGTCAATCGGAACAGAGCGAGCTGACTTCGTTCGGCTGGCTGAATTTGGTTTCGCTCCGATCGCTGTTTGGTGGCATGCCCGTGCCCACGAAGAACTCGGAATCGCAAACCACGGTTCAGGAGATTCTGGTCACACTGGGCCTCGATAACCTGAACTCCATCGGAATCCAGGCGGGGATCAAAGGTCGGTCGCTGACTTCACTGAGTGTGATCGATGCGCCCGGCGAACGTCGGGGGCTGCTCTCCCTGATGAATCAGGAACCCATCAAGTTAACCGACTTGCCGCCGCTGCCAGAGAAGTTGAGTGCGTTGATGGTCTCCAGTTGTGACAGTGCCCGTGCAGCCCAGACGGTATGGGATGTCGCTGTGGGCCTGGAGAAGCTGCTCTCGCCTGATACATCGAATGTGACAACTGCCCGCGACACTGCGAAGAACCAGCTGGGGATCGATGTGATCGACGATCTGCTGGCCGGATTGGGGAATGTAACCTGCCTGTATAACGACGAGGCCCAAACCGGATTCGGCATCGCGCCGACGCTGGTCGTTGAAGTGGCAGATGCGGCGAAGCTGAACGCTGCCTGGGACCACCTCCTGGTCCAGATGCTGCCTCAAGTTTCTCAGGGAAAGGCTCGGGGTGTTGTCGTCGATCAAAATGGAACCAAGACCTATACGATTGAATCTCCCCAGCTGGGCATCTCGCCCGCGATCTCGGTGAGCGACAAGTGGATGTGCCTCTCGCTGCTGCCCCAACCCGTGGCAGCGTTCAATCTGCGGGTCGCGGGAGAGCTGCCGGTCTGGGATTCCCAGTCGCTGCCGCGTGAGACACTGGCGGAAGTGCCGGAATCATTTACGGGACTGACGATCGTTGATCCGCGGGCGACTTATCGCTTGATCCTTGGGTTGGCTCCGATTGCTGCGGGTGTCGCTCAAGCGGCGATTGCCCAGTCCGCTGTGCAGTCGGGCGGCGAGGAAGAGAATACTCCCCCCGCCAATCCTCCGATGATTTTCCAGATCAGTGATCTGCCACCTGCGGAACTGGTCACGAAGTGGCTCTATCCGAATGTCGTGTCCACGATGGTCGACGAGAATGGCGTGACGACGAAGACCTCTTCTTCACTTCCCGGCCTGCCGATTCCCGGCGGAGACAGCGGAGCTGCGAGTGTCGCCGTACCAGCGGTGCTGGTCGCGCTGCTGCTCCCGGCTGTGCAACAGGCCCGCGAAGCGGCACGTCGATCGCAGTCCAAGAACAATCTGAAGCAGATTGGTCTGGCGATGCACAACTACCATGACACATTCGAGAACTTCCCTTCGGGGGCATTTGAGAATGCCGATCTGGGGGTCGATCAGCGGCTCAGCTGGATGGTGAGTCTTCTGCCCTTCATTGATCAGTCTGGGCTGTACAACCAGCTGAAGCTGGACGAGGGCTTTTCCTCAGAGACCAATCAGCCGTTGCTTGAGACTCCCATCATCACTTACATGAACCCCGGATATTCCCCTGATGGATTTCTGACTCACTACGTCGGGATCGGTGGACTCACCGAGGATGGCCCCACTGCCGAACTGCCCAGCAAGATCGCGGGCGTCTTTGGATACGATCGCAAGACAAAGATCAGCGACATCACGGATGGAACATCGAACACAGTCATGGTCGCGGAGTCCACCGGACTGTCTGGACCCTGGGGGCAGGGAGGGCCAGCAACGGTGGTCCCGCTGACACAACCTCCATACATCAATGGACCGGATGGAATCGGTGGTCCTTTTCGCGGTGGCTGTCACTTCCTGATGGCGGATGGTTCGGTGCGGTTCATCTCCGAGAACGCTGATCCGACGGTCATCGAGAAACTGGCCACGATTCAGGGGGGAGAAGTCGTCGAGGATTTCTAGTCCCCCCCTTGAGCGTGCCGGTTCGGAGACAAAGTCCGACATCTCTTTTTTCATGCGGCCTCTGAACCACCGGTTGAGAGGCCGCCGATCTTTGTGCATCAGTTTTTTCAACCGTCTGCACAGAGTAAACTGCGATGAACCATCACTCGGATCAGTTCAGGATATCTCCCGATGCGGGATGAATCAGAGCCCACGAAACCCGCTCGCAAGCAGGCCGACTCGGAAATGCCCGAACAGGCTTCGTCCGTTCCCGAGCTGCAAGGGGAGCGAGATCGAGCGGGGCGAACCGTCGATGATGGTCAGGCACGGGTGTTTCCCTGTGAATCATGCGGGGCCGATCTGGAATTCAATATCGGGCAGCAGAAGCTCGTCTGTCCCTACTGCGGATTTCAGAAGCAGATCGAGCTGCGGGACGACGCCCGGATCGTTGAGCAGGATTTCCAGGCGACACTTGCCCGAATCGAGAAGCAGCACGAGCAGGGACGCAACGACGAAACCGGCAATCAGGAGCTGCACTGCGAGTCCTGCGGCGGCACGGTGATGTTTACGGGCACTCTCACCAGTACGCACTGCCCGTGGTGCAAAGCACCCATTCAGCGAGAGAGTATTCACACCGCGACCCATCGCATTCCGGTTGATGCGGTGATGCCTTTTCTTGTCGACAAGAGCCGCGCTCAGCTGGTCCTCAAGGAATGGATCAATTCCCGCTGGTTTGCTCCAAATGAGTTTCGCCGGCGGGGCATCGAAGGGAGGTTCGACGGGTTTTACCTGCCGTTCTGGACCTTCGACTCGATGACATTCAACGTCTATGTGGGCCAGCGAGGCGAGGACTACACCGTCGTGGTGGGCTCGGGCAAGAATCAGCGAACCGAAACACGGACGAGTTGGTACCCTGCGTCGGGGCGGTTCCAGCGGTTCTTCGACGATGTACTGGTCTGTGCTTCCGAGGGGCTTCCGACCGAGCTGATTAATGAGCTGGAACCCTGGCCGATGGAACGCATGGTGCCCTTCACGCAGCAGGTGTTGGCGGGTTTGTTTGCCCGCACGTACGACGTCAAGCTTGATCGAGGTTTTGAGGTCAGCTGCGACCAGATGCGGGCGGCGCTCGAGGTCGATGTCCGCCGGCGGATTGGTGGGGATCGTCAGCAGGTCGACTCGATCAAGACGCGGCACGATGCGATCACGTTTAAACATTTATTGCTCCCTGTCTGGATGCTCGCCTATCGCTATCACGACAAAACTTTCCGCGTCTTCGTCAATGCCGCGACGGGCGAGGTCCAAGGCGAGCGTCCCTACAGCTGGGTGAAGATCACGCTGCTCATCCTCGCCATTGCAGCAGCGATTGCGGCTGTCTTTGCGATGCAGTCAGCGGGTGGCGGGAATTCCTTTCACGGGTCGATTCAGTTTGATCCGTGAGCGGTGGCAGGATGCGAAGTCTCGCAGCGGGATGATCCATTTGGTTTCCTCGCAATAGCACGAAATACAAGGTATAGACGAATGCCGAGTGTCAGGCACTTTTGACTTTGCGGTGAACCAATCCACCTCTGGCTTGTCCAAACGGCAGTGTACTTCCAAGAAAGAGACGACGAATATGAGCCACGAACGATTGATTGCTGACTATCTGGCCGGGCCGCAGCTGTTGCGGGATGCCATCGCGGGAATGACTGCGGAACAGATCAACGCCGCTCCGATTCCCGGCAAATGGTCGACTCGCCAGGTGATCTGTCATCTGGCCGACTTTGAGCCGGTCTACGCCGACCGCATTAAACGGGTCATTGCCGAGGACAATCCTCTGCTCATGAGTGGCGACCCGGATCAATTCGCCGCGACGCTGGCTTACGAACACCGTGATATCGAGAAAGAACTCCAGCTGATTGAAGTCGTCCGCCAGCAGGTGGCCACGATTCTCCGCTCTGTCCCCGCCGACACGTTTCAGCGAACCGGGAAGCATTCCGCCGATGGGCCGCTCACAATCGAGAAGCTGCTCACTCGCATTACCGGTCACATTCCGCATCACGTCCAGACGATCGCTCAAAAGCGAGCCGCCCTCGGCTAGTGAGTTTGTGTTTCATTCGGTGGGTCAGCAGGAGGCACAGGCAACGGGATGTGTCCTGTCGTCTGAGCCAGGAACAGCAGATAGGCCAGAGTGACCAGCACGATCGTAATCCAGGCATGTCGGGATTTCCGTCTTACGTTCGGTCTAAGCGGTTCCTTCATGAAGACCGTCAGGATCAGCTGGTACAGGGCGAAGAACTCCAGCGGAAGAAACAGGATGCCGAGCATCGCCGCGATGTAACCTCGCTGAATAAACTGCTCCCGCCGGTTCAGGGGAGCGTATTCGGGATCATCGATCGGTTCGCCTGACAGCTCCTCGGCTGGCTCGTTTTCGCCAGTCGTATGTTCGGTGTTCCACTCGTTTCCGACTTCCTCGGATGGGGGGACCTTTTCTTCCAGGACACGCAACGCCGCTTCGACATTGGTTTCGTCCACCTGCAGCTGGACCCCGCGCGAAGCGTTGGCGACTTCGAGCCAGTTCATCGTCACGGAGTGTTCGTTCTGCAGGACCGAATCAATACCGGCTGCTTCCAGATGGATTCGCGCCAATCGAGCATCGACCGAGTTCCAGTAATGCCCGATGGTGACTAGTGGTCGACTCATGTCTGACTCCGCGACGGGACGCTGCCGTTGGAACCGGGAGTCCGCGTCGCATGCGTCTCCGGTTGAAGTCTGGCCAACCGTCGTTCGTATTCACTCACAAACAGTCGCTGACCCTTCACGATGATGGTGTGCCCCTCGGATTCGAGCAAGGCGCGGTGACGTTCAAGTCCACCGGGATACTTTGGATTCAGTTCTCCCCCGGCCTTTAAACTGCGCCACCAGGGAGTCGTCCGCCGTGTGCCGAGTTCCTCCGCTTCGACGGCCGCATGCGCTGCGATCCAGCAAAAAATGCCGGTCACGATCGGACAGGCCACATCAGTCCCATGACTTGTGGCCAGGGTTTCCCGGAGTTCTTTGGAGGTCACCACGCGCCCGCGTTTGACCTGCCGCATGAGTTGATCGACTTCCAGGGGCGCGGGCACGACACAGCTTCCCCGGCCCCAGGAGCAGTTCGACTGCTCACTAATCTGAATCACCTTGGGAAGGTCTTTCGCGTCGTGGAGCTTTTCAATCCAGGACTTCCGGCGAGCCATGTGTTCCTGTCCTTTTCAATGAGGCGACAGCACCGGCATCCTCCACAGGCAGGAACTGCCGGTCAAGCAACTGCCCCACGACGGAACGGGTTTGCGAGGGCGGAGCTCTGTGGTAGTGTCCCGTCCCCGCCTGATCACTCCTGCCTCGGTGGAACTCCCTCCACGTTTCCTCCTATGACTCCGTCGCCGAATAGTTCGCCGATTCCACAGCTGCCACTTCGAGCCGATCGGCTCGGCGTGCTGGGGGTGATGATCGCACTGTTCGGAATCGTCAGTCTGTCGGGATGTGGAACCACGCAACAGGCCACAGCCACTGATCAGCTGGTGGCATCGGATGCGGTTGACCGTTCGATTTCGCAGATCGACTTTACTCCGCTGACCGGGCAGAAGGTCTTTCTCGACTCATCATATATTCAGAACCCCAAGGCACCCGTGGGGATACAGTTCGTGAACCCGGAGTATGTGATCAGTTCACTGCGTCAGCAGATGATGTCTGCAGGACTCGATCTGATGGAAACGCGTGACACCGCCGACTTCATCGTCGAGGCCCGGTTGGGCGTGCTCGGCGGTGATAGCCATGAATTGGTCTACGGGATCCCGTCGGGCACGGGCATGGGCACCGCAGCGTCCACAGCTATGGCTGCGACCACCGGCATGACCCTGCTGCCGAGTATTCCCGAGTTGGCCCTCGCCAAGCGTAAGGACCACCTGGCTGCGGTGAAAGTGGCCGCGTTTGCCTACCACCGCGAGTCTCATAAGCGTGCATGGCAGTCGGGTGTTGCCATCGGCAAATCGACCGCTCATGACTACTGGTTCTTCGGGGCAGGGCCCTTTCAGCGTGGTGACATCCATAAGGGCGTCCAGCTGGCGGGGAACGCAGTCAGTGTGCCACTGGTCTCGAAAGAGCAGCCCAACTCCGAGGGCCCGATCTCCGCTTATCGTCAGGGGATGATCTATGAAGCTGCGGCTCCCAAGTCGAAGCCTGAACCGGAGATTCAACAGGCCAGCGGAACGACGACAGCCCCGGCTGCTGACGGTGGTGTGAAGTAATCGCCTCATCTGAACGGTCAGGTCAGCATTTCGCGGACGACTGTACCGTGAGGCAGGACGTGCAGCGGACGCTGGAACCGATCGGGAATCATCGTGGCTGACGCATCGATTCCGAGCAGGTGATACATCGTGGCCAGGATGTCCTTGGGGTCGATGGGACGCCGTGTCGGGTAACCCCCTTCGCGGTCGGTTGCTCCGATGACCTGGCCCGTCTGAATTCCGGCTCCAAAGAACAGCCCCCAGTAGGCCCCCGCCCAATGGTCCCGGCCCCCGCCATCCACCGGAGCAATCGCCGGGGTCCGACCATGTTCACTGATGACCATGACGAGCGTGTCTTCCAGCAGTCCACGTCGCGACATGTCTTCATAGAATGCGGGCAGCACCTGGTCAAAGATCGGACAGAGCCCTTCCTTCAGCCGCGGGAAGTGGTTGTAGTGCGTGTCCCACGCATTGTTCCCGAAGGAGTAATCGTCCCAGAACGCGGTGACGACGCGTACTCCCGATTCGATCAGGCGGCGGGCGGCGAGTGCCTCCATCCCAAAGAGAGTCAGGCCGTATTTCTCTCGCACCTCGATGGGCTCGCGCGTGACGTCGACAGCCATCGCCAGTCGCGGGTCTGTGATCATGCGCGAGGCGGCTCGCTGATAGCGTTCAAATCGCGATGGGAAAGTCGCGGTTGACTGGTGTCCCAGGCCCTGCAAAAGATCAAGTCGGTCGGCGAACCGCTGCTGCGACAGATCGGCGGGGAGTTCCGTGCCATCAAAGACGAACGTGCTCGGCGCCGTCACTCCGTCATAGGGATCGAAGCGTCCCCGGACCGCGTTCGGACCACTGGCGGTGGGATTACCGACCTCGCGCGAGCCTGCTCCCCGGAACTGCGGATAGACCGGGTCATATCCCGCTCCCAGCCAGGCGGCGTGCGGCGACCAACGGTTCGGATCAGTCCGGGCATTGAGCGGCCACGGCAGAATGACATTCAGCGGCATCCCCGCCGCCCCGAGGTCGAGGCCATCCCGCTTCCAGAGATATTCCAGCACCGAGCCGAAGTAGGGCCAGTGCTGCGGTGCTTTACGATTTGCCTCGATCACCGGCAGTGATGTGGACAGACCCGACAGTGCCACTGAAACAGCATGGTTGTTCGACGTGTGCGTCATCGACCGTACGAGGCAGTACTGATCGAGCGTTGAGGCAATTCGCGGCAGATGCTCGCAGACATGCACGCCGGGATGAGCAGTGGAGATATTCGAGAAAATGCTGCGACGTTCGACCGGAGCGTCGGGTTTCGGATCGAGCGTGTCCATCTGGCTTGGTGCACCGTACAGATAAAGTACGACGACCGATTTCGCCCGACCAAAACTCGACGCCGTTGAGTTCGCCAGAAGTGGTACGGCTGCGGTGCTGGCCAGCGCTCCGCTTGCGGAGCCCGTCAGAAAACGTCGACGTGAGGAATGGCATCCAGCAGTCATGAACGTCCTCCGTTTTTAGGTGGCCTCCATGCAGAAGGTCCGGCGGTAACCCACCGGACCTGATGTGCACAGTCAACTCGTTCGCGAATCAGGCAAACAGAGCTGACACAGCTTCGGCCTTGACCAGCTCACGAGGCTGGTTGAGGTGGTTGTAAACGATCGTTTGCGGTGCGATGCCAAAGGACTGGTAGATCGTCGCCAGCAGTTCGCCCGGATGGACGGCGTCACGAATGGGAGCCGAACCGGTCGCATCGCTTTCGCCGTGAACATAACCACGCTTCACGCCAGCTCCCGCCACGAGAGCGGTGTAGCAGTACGGCCAGTGGTCGCGGCCGTCATCACTGTTGCCGTTGCCGCTGGTGCTGATTCCACGCTGCGGGCTGCGACCGAACTCACCCACTGCGACGACCAGTGTCTCGGAGAGCAGGCCACGTTCATCGAGGTCAGCAATCAGTGTCGACAGCCCCTGGTCGAGCATCGGAGCGGATTGCGTCTTCATGCGGGTCGACAGTCCGCTATGCACGTCCCACGAGTGGTTGTCGCTGTTGGCAACCTTGGGCCAGACGACTTCGACAACGCGGGTACCGGCTTCCACCAGTCGGCGAGCCAGCATACAGCTCTGGCCGAATGTGTTACGGCCATAACGATCACGGACTTCACGCGGTTCCTGATCGAGCGAGAATGCATCGCGAGCGCGGCCTGAGGCAATCAGCGACAGGGCCTGATCATAGTACTCATTCAGCTTCAGGTGCTGGACCGCGCGATCAACTTCCGGCATCCCGGCGTTGATCACATCACGCAGCTTGGCCCGACGCTCAAGACGCTGGCCGTAAACATCGGCACGCATTTCGAGGTCTTCCACCCGAATGCGAGCCATTTTGTCCATGTCCATATCGTCCCCGGCAGGGAACAACGTATAGGGGTCGAAGGCCTTACCGAGGAAGCCCGCGGTTCCGCCCTTGCCTACGACGTTGCTTTCCTGCAGCGGACGCGGCAGCATCACGAAAGGCAGCATCGGGACCTTGGGGGGCAGCAACCGGATGATGTTCGAGCCGAAGTTCGGGAAGTCCTTCGGTGATGGCGGTTCCAGCTGTCCTGACGGGCTGACCTTGTCGGTCGTGTAACCCGTCATCATCTGGTAGATCGCAGCTGTGTGGTTGAAGAGTCCGTTCGGGGTATAGCTCATCGACCGGATCAGTGTGGTCTTGTCGAGGATGCCCGCGATCTTCGGGAGCAGTTCGGTGACCTGGACTCCCGGCAGCTTTGTGTCGATCGGATTGAACACCGACTTCACATTGTCGGGCACGTTGACCTTAGGGTCCCACAGGTCGAGGTGGCTCGGTCCGCCCTGCAGGTAGCAGAGGATGATACTCTTTGCCTTGCCCCAGCCGGGGCCACCGGCCGTCGCGGGGTTGGCCTGGGCTTGAGCCTGCAACATGGCCCCGAGCCCGAGTCCGAGCATGGAAGAGCCACCGACCCGCAAAATATCGCGGCGGGTCTGCCCCAGATTGCGATCACACAGGTCTTTGCCGGGTACGCCAGGAATACTGATCATCATCGCTGCGCTCTCCGAGAGAGTCTGATTAGAAAAACGGGATATCCTATCGTAACAACATCGGTTGATCCGTGTCACCTGAAACCCTCCCCCCGGGACAAGATCGCCGGGGAAACTTCAGCTGGGGGCGGGCAAACCTGTTACGCTTAAAGTGCGGATCGAACGAGGATAGTGGCCTGCGGAGGTTATGATGCGAACTCTGACGCGAGCTGAGGTCCGAAGCGTCGATCACCGGGCGATGACCGAATACGGCATCCCCGGGGTCGTGCTGATGGAGAATGCTGGGCGCGGTTGTGCGGAGTTGATTGACCGTGACTGGCCACCGGGGACGGCGGTCATCTGCTGCGGCAAAGGCAATAACGGGGGCGATGGGTTTGTCATCGCCCGGTATCTGGAAAAGGCGGGTTGGAGCGTCCGCGTCCGGCTGGTTCATCCGCCCGATCAGACGACAGGGGACGCAGCGGTGTTCCTGCAATCTGTCATGAAAGCGGGGGCCGACGTGCGAGTCATTTGTGACCCTTCGGGCGGCTCAACGGGGGCATTGGCGATCAACTGGTCTAACTTTACGAGCGAGCTGAAGTCTGCTGACCTGATTGTCGACGCCTTGCTGGGGACGGGTTTGAGTGGCGAGGTGAAATCGCCCTACGCCGAAATCATCGAGGCGATCAACGCCGCGGGGAGTCTGGTCCTGGCGGTCGATTTGCCCTCGGGGCTCGACTGTAACACAGGCATGCCACTGGGGC
Source organism: Planctomycetota bacterium (assembly GCA_003669575.1). GTDB lineage: Bacteria > Planctomycetota > Planctomycetia > Planctomycetales > Planctomycetaceae > TH-plancto1. The sequence goes on from QWOR01000050.1 coordinate 15,326, forward strand.
ACTGTGTTCGTGCGACTCGGACAGCCACGATGGTCGCCCGGAAAATCGGCTTCGATGTCCCGGAGAGTGTCGAGTACACCGGACCAGTCGATGTCATCGATATTGGACTGCCGCTGGCTCAGGTCCAGATCTGGGAGGCAGAGACGCCGCAGTGAAGGGACTCGATACGGCTCCCGTTTGAGGGAGCCCCCGGTCAGACAGGACTCTTGCTGATTCTGGATCTACTTTGAGGTCAGCAACCGCCGCTGGTAGTCACGGAACGAGACCCATACGGCTTCCTTGGACTTCATCCGGCTTTCCCATTGTGTGATATGGCGCTTGTCGGTCGCCTGCAGCTCCCAGCTGAACTGGTGCTCGGCCTGCAAGTGGAGGTTCCCTTCCGAACGGGCCTTGAGTTCCACGGTCAGCGGGATGCGTTTGCGATTACGCAGTGCGGCGTTCACAGCCAGACGCGGTTCAGGCAGCAATGACTCGGGGTGGAGGATGTGATTTAAACGCGCTGCCCAGTCGGCGTATGCCAGATACTTCATGGCGTCTTCGGGATTCGGGCTCGCACCTGTTTTGACCATGTAGTCAATCTGGTCACTGTTCATCCGCAGTCGCTGGTCTTTGGCGTCGAATCGCTCTTCAAACTTTGGCCCCAGCTGGAACGACAGCGCGGCTGCTTCCTTCTTGGCGGCGTCTGAACCATCGCGCTGCAGACCAGCCAGAAACTCATGGGCCTTGGCGTCGGACGATTTGAGGAACTGATTCAGCTCGGTGATGGACAGTTCTGCAGCCCGGTAGTTGCCGTCCAGAAGGACAAACCGGTCGTTCATCGGCTCGTAAATGACGACTTCGCCGACATCTTCCATGTAGTCGTAGACTTTCCCGGCATGAAAGAGAGTCAAACTGTAGGCAAATGGTCGCCAGTTCCCGCTCGGCTCTTTACGGGAGACAGTAGTTCGCACTCGCATCTCTTGAGCTGAGAGGGTGTTACAGCAGTTTGCGCCGATAACCAGGATGAGCAACAGCAGGGAACGAACCATAAGAGAGACCTCCATGTCTCAATCCGGGCAATCGAGATTGCCTGATGCATTGGTGAGATTCCGAATCCGCAAGATGTGACAGTTGTGCGGAAAGAAGCGATGGAATCCCGAGGTGGGATATGGAAGATAGACCCGTTGGAAAGCCTTGTTCAATACTGGTTCCGAGAATCTGGTCAATCCTCACCTTGATCTTCTCGATTTTCACGCAGAGAATTACGAAATCGGCAGAATGTGCGGCTATTGGCGGCCACTTCGCCATGGCTAACACCGGAGAGTACGCTCTTCGAGATTCCCTGCGGCCAGAGGATTGGTCCGATTTCATCCCCGCGTGGCGACTCCCTGGATGGAGTCGTTCTGGCAAGTTCCTTGTTCCCGACGGATCCGACGTGTCGAAACGACTTGACGGAAAAGTAGCAGTGGTCACCGGTGTGAGCGACCGGGGGATCGGTGGTGCCATTGCCGAGCGACTGGCCGATGACGGTGCGGCCGTCACGATACTCTGGATGGAGAGGCCTGATCGGCTGATTCACCGTCTGGAAAGGCGCGGCCACTCCTTCGTGGAAGCCCGCTGCGATGTGAAGAGCACTCCGTCAATCAAGGCTGCAGTCGACGCCTGCATGTCTGAGTTTGGTCAGGTGGACATTCTCGTGAATAACGCGGGGATTGAAGATGTCCACAATTTCGAGGACGGTACCGACGACGTCTGGGAAAACCTGCTCGATGTCAACCTGCTGGGCACGATGCGGATGACTCGGAGTGTGTTGCCCTACCTGACCGAGCCGGAAGGCGTGATCGTCAATATCTCGTCGGTGCTGGGCATGGCGGGCTGTACGGGCTTCGGAGCCTACTCTGCAACGAAGGCGGGCCTGATTGGCCTGACCCAGTCGCTGGCAGCGGAACTCGCTCCGCGTCGGATGCGTTGTGTCGGAGTCGCTCCGGCCCTCGTCTTCACGCCGATGATGCAGAGGCATCTGTCGAACGGCGATACCTCGATGGAGGAGAGCCTGAACCAGTCGCATCCGCTTGGCGTTGGTGCCGCCCGGGATGTGGCCTCAGCTGTGGCTTTTCTGGCCTCGCCAGAGGCCCGCTGGATCACGGGGACGACTCTGCCGCTGGGCTGGATGCCCAGCTTTCCGCTGCCTTTTGGTCAGCCAGATACCGCCGGGCAGGCCTCTTTGCATCAGTCCAGCAAGTCGCCGGCCGAGAAGACCTCGCCGGTCAAGCTGCCCGTCACTGACGCGGCACACGCTCCCCGGAAAAAAGAATCGGAAGGTACGATTGAACCTGTGCTGCCAATCGCAGACAGTTAAGGTCCGTGGAGCAGGCCCCGGTGTCTCTCCCTCATCCATTCAGTTCCGATGATCTGTCAGTCCCCACGTTAAGCGTGAGCAGTGTCGTGCTTCGCTGGGACGCTGCGCCATCCGCCGAACTGAATTGATGAAGGATGTGTCCGCTGAGGAGTGGCTGTGCCAGAGTTCGCGCGAAGGCATTTGCCGAGTGCGGAACATCTGTGTTGCCTGCTGCTGAATTTTGCTTGCGCTGAGTGGATCGGACCGCATTCCCATGCCCGAGTTGCCGAACGAGGCATTGATCGAGGACACCTTCTCCAGCCAGGGGATCACGCAAACCCGGGTGATGGAGTTGTTCGCGCCGCCCGAGCCGCTGCAATTGGAAAGTGGCAAAACCCTCGGCCCGATTCAGGTGGCTTACGAGACATACGGGACGCTTTCTCCCCGCCGCGACAACGCGATCTTCATCTGCCACGCGCTCACGGGCGATGCCCATGTCGCTGGGCGTCATGCCTCTGATGATCGCAAACCCGGCTGGTGGGACGGCTTCATCGGCCCCGGCAAAGGAATCGACACCGACCGCTACTTTGTGATCTGCGCGAACGTGCTGGGCGGTTGTATGGGGACGACCGGTCCCAGTTCGATCGATCCCGATACCGGCAAGCAGTTTGGCCCGTCGTTTCCATTCCTGACCATTGCGGACATCGTCGGCGTGCATAAAAAGCTCGTCGAGACGTTCGGCATCAAGAAGCTGCTGGCGGTCGTCGGCGGCAGTCTGGGCGGGATGCAGGTCCTCGAATGGGCGGTTCGCTACCCCGAGAGCCTCAAGTCAGCTGTGGTACTGGCGAGTGGGGCCAAGCTGAATGCTCAGGGAATCGCCTTCAACGCTGTCGGTCGCCGCGCGATCTATACCGACCCGGCGTTCCGCGACGGCAACTACTACGACGAAACCGAGAAGCCGCGTTTCGGCCTCGCACTGGCCCGCATGATCGCGCACATCACCTATCTGTCCGAGCAGTCGATCGAACTCAAGTTTGGTCGGCGGCTGCAGAACAGCGCCGACCTGACCTATGACCTCCGCAAGGAGACCGAGTTTCAGATCGAGAGCTATCTGCACTATCAGGGGAAACGGTTCGTCGAACGCTTCGACGCCAACAGCTATCTCGTGCTGACGCGGGCGATGGATTACTTCAGCATCGAAACCACGCACGGCCCACTGTCGCAGGCCCTGGGGAAGACAGATGCCCGGTATCTGGTCGTGTCGTACGACACCGACTGGCTCTTTCCAACCTCACAAAGCAAACAGCTGGTGCATGCCCTGCTCGAAGCGAAACGGCACGTGACCTTCGCCGAATTACCCAGCCCGCACGGTCACGATGCATTCCTGATCGATTCGGAGCTGCCGAAGCTGAAGGACCTGATCGTGCCGTTTCTGGCGAACACTTACGACGCCTGACCCGGTGAGCGTCGGACGTGAGTCCGATGGTGCAAGAGACCGAAAAGCAATTGTGGTTAGGGACAGCGGATAAAGGGCCGATTTACTGTACGGTTGATAGCGACTGGCGCATGCACATTCACGACAGACTGACGTCTGCCGCTCGCTGAACAAAGAAAGCCGAACAGCATGACTCACGTGATCGTGAGTCGATGTGTTCGGCTCTTGTTTGCCCGTTCTGTGCCAGTCACTTAGCGGGGAGATGCCAGGTACTTTTTGTAAGCAGCCCCCGCGGCGTCGGCGTTGCCAGTGTATTCACGGACATGCAGTCCGTATCGCAGGTTGACCGACTTGCCTGGTTCGAGGGTCAGCGGTGCTTCGGGTTCCACTCCATTGGTGTAGGCCTTGTCACCGAACGGGCTCACGGAGAACAGGCCATAATCGCGGACATGGTAGCGGGATTTCTTGAATGCGTCGGGATGATCGAAGATTGTCACGGCCAGCTTCCGCTTGCCAACGGGGCCCGCGTAATCGACCCACAGGCTCGGCTTGCCCCAGCAGTTGGCGGTAGTGGTCAATCCTTCGGCATTGACGACTGGACCACCGCCCGAGTTTTCCCGCATGCTGTTAGGCAGGCGGATCCCGAACATGCCTTCCTTGGTGTCATTGAATGTCACCGGCTTCGACACAGCTGTCAGCTCGAAGTCGTAGGCCAGAGTCCGGTCGGCCAGGATGCGGACATGCGTCGTTTCCTTGAGGAGCGGTGAGTCGTCCTTGTCGAGCCAGTGGTTCACGAGGGTCAGGCTGGCCGATTCCCCCTTGGCTTCGTTGATCTTGACCGACTCGTTGCGAATGATGCCTTTTTCGGCCCAGAAACGGACATCGTTGACTTCATCGATCGTAAACCAGATCCCCTTGTGGTGGGGATGGTCGTAGTACAGGGGGGCATTCTTATCGAGTCCGCCCATCGGGGACTTCTGGATCACACGGGTCACCGTGCTGCCCAGTGGAGCCATGTCCCGCTCATGGACCCAGCCCTTCTTCTCGGGCACGTACAGCCATGGCCGCTTCACTTCGCGGACTTCGACTTCCTCATCGAGTGCCAGCTGTCCCACTTGCTCCTTGCCATCCACGAGAAGGACCGCTGCCTCGCTGCAGATCAGCACTCGGCTGCCCGGCAGACCCGCCTCGCCGCTCGGCTCTTTGACATCCTTAGCCAGCTGCTCGATCCCGCCAGCAGCTGTGACTGGATAGAAGAATGGCTTCTTCCATTCCTTTGACGTGTGCAGGAC
>QWOR01000106.1 GCA_003669575.1 Planctomycetota bacterium
CGTACCAGGCTCCCCCCAGATAGACCTCGAACCACGCACTGAAGTCCATCGGACTCGCGACGGGAGGCACACCGATGTCGCCCAGATAACCGGTGCAGTACCGAGCCGGGATATTCAAACTGCGACAGATCGTAATCGCCAGGTGCATATAGTCGCGACAGACTCCCACGCGTTCTCGGTAGACTTCAAGGGCTGTGCGATTCGCTCGCGCCAGCTGATAGTCAAAGCGAATATGCCGGTGGGCGAAGTCGCAGATCGCCTGCACCAGCGGCCAGCCCGCGGGCAGATGCCCGAACTGAGCCCAGGCGATGTCCTTGAGCTCGCTGTCGACTTCGCAGTATCGGCTGGCCAGTAGAAAGACCAGGACTTCGTAGGGCAGCTCTTCGACGGCATGTTGATGCGCATCAGGCACCTGCACATCCGGAAGACCAGAGTTCTGCACGATGGAGTCATTCATCAAGACCACGCGGCCCGGGGGCACGACCATCCGCAGGCATCGATTGCCGAACCCGTCGAGATACTCGGTCATCGGCACCGGAGGATCGACGACCAGCTGTTCTGTCTTTCGAATCAGCGAGCCGATTGAGGGATGGATCAGCCCCAGCGCTAACATAGGAGTCGGCTTCTCAAACTGAAAAGCGACCTCAAAACCGACATGAATCAGCATGCGCTACGACACCTTATGAATTCAACACGTACCAGCGTATTTCACCATACCATCATTCGATAGCGCATCGTTGTCATAAACGACTCCGATGACAAGATTCCCCGACATAAAGCCGGGGTGAATCTGGTCAGCGACAGGTCTCGGGATGGCCCCTCCCTGTGATTAGTCCTTCCCGACACGGATGACTCGCTTGCCGAAGTTCTCGCCACGCAGCAACCCGATCAGGCCGCGGGGGGCCGCTTCGAGTCCATCGAGGATCTCCTCGCGGTACTTGATCTTCCCCTGCGAGATCCACCCCTCCATCGCTTTAGCAAACTCGGGGTACAGGTGCGGGAACGTGTCGAAGATAATGAAGCCCTGCACCCGCAGCTTCTTCCTCAGGATCTGCCCCATGAGCAGACTCAGCCGGTTTGGTCCGGGGGGCAGACGGGTGGCGTTGTACTGCGACACCAACCCGCACACCGGGACGCGGGCATTCGCGTTCAGCAGTGGAAGCACCGCATCGAGTACCTGGCCGCCGACGTTCTCGTAGTAGACATCGATCCCTTTCGGCAAGGCGGCGGCCAGCTGTTCCGCGAAGTTCGGATCCTTGTGATCGAGGCAGGCATCGAACCCCAGCTCTTTCACGGCAAAGGCACATTTCTCCGGACCGCCCGCCACACCGACGACGCGGCAGCCCAGGATCTTCCCGATCTGCCCCACCGTCGCCCCCACCGGTCCAGTCGCAGCTGCGACGACAATCGTCTCACCCGGCTGGGGATTGCCGATTTGCGTCAACCCAGCCCAGGCGGTAAACCCCGGCATCCCCGAGATACCCAACGCCCATGACGGACGAGCTGGTGACGGCCCGAGATTCAGCACCCCCTTACCGTTGGACAGCGCGTAGTCCTGCCACCCGCTGTAGCTCACCACCCAGTCACCGGGTTTGAACCGTTCGAGGTTTGACGCCACGACTCGCGACACCGTCCCGCCGACCATCACCTCACCGATCTGAACAGGAGCCGCGTACGACGGCTCGTCACTCATCCGGCCCCGCATGTAGGGATCGAGCGACAGATAGACCGTCCGCAACAGCATCTCACCCGCACCCGGATCCGGGATCGAGGTCTCGATCATCCGGAAGGAGCTGTCAGTCGGTTCCCCATGGGGACGCTCGGCGAGGACGATTTGACGATTGGTGGTGTTTGATTGTGTCATGATGAATTCCTTGAAACGTGAGCGATCGCCCGTCGGCGTTGAGAATCAAATCCACATCCGACGCAGCAGCCATGTCTTCACCAGTTGAGTCAGAACTACGTAGCACAACAGCGTGATCGCCAGAAGCGGATAATACAACAGCGGCAGCTGAGTGAACCCCAGATAGGTGCCCAGCGGTGTGAGCGGAATCGTGAGTCCGACGCACATGATCACCGCCGACATCACCATCAGTGGCCACGACGCCATGCTCTGCAGAAAGGGAATCTTGTTCGTGCGGATGACATGAATAATCAGAGTCTGTGTCAGCAGACTTTCCACAAACCACCCTGTCTGGAACAAGCTCTGGCTGTGAGCCGCAGCTGCGGGAGTCGAGACATCCCAGCAGCCAAACACCCACAACATGATGAAGAATGTCGTGTAGTCGAACAGCGACGAGCAGGGGCCAATGAAGACGATGAAGCGGGTCAGACGAGAGATGTCCCACGGGCGAGGCTTCTCGATCTGTTCCAGGTCCACGGCATCAGTCGGGATGGCTGTCTGACTGATGTCGTACAGCAGGTTGTTGGCCAGAATCTGAATCGGAGCCATCGGCAGGAAGGGGACAAAGACACTGGCCCCCAGCACGCTGAACATGTTGCCGAAGTTACTGCTGGCCCCCATGCGGACGTACTTCAGAATATTGACGAAGACCTTGCGCCCTTCGACGACCCCCTGCTCCAGCACCATCAGCGACTTTTCCAGCAGGATCATGTCGGCTGACTCTTTGGCAATATCCACAGCTGTGTCGACACTGATTCCCACGTCGGCAGTGCGTAGAGCGGGCGCATCGTTGATCCCGTCACCCATGAAGCCGACGATGTGCTGCCGCGACTGCAGTGCCTTGATAATCCGCTGCTTGTGAGCCGGTGACACGCGGGCAAAGAGCGTTGTCTTGACCGCGGATTCGGCCAGCTGTGCGTCGGTCATCTTCTCCACGTCAGGACCCAGCAGCACGAACTCGGTGGCCAGTCCGACCTCTTTGCAGATCTTGCGGGCGACCAGATCGTTATCACCCGTCACGACCTTCACTTGTACCCCATGGCCTTCGAGGGCCCGGATGGCGGCTTTCGCCGTGTCCTTAGGCGGATCGAGAAAGGCCACGTAACCGTTGAGGATCAGATCGCACTCATCGGCCCGCGAGTACGGGCTTGAGCCACGCGGGGCAACAGTCTTGGTCGCGATCGCCAGCACGCGGAAGCCATCCGCGCTGAGTTGCTGATACTCCTCTTTGAGTTCATCGATATACAAGTGTTCCATCGGAAATACGTCGCCATCCAGTTCGAACTGCTGGCAACGCGGAAAGATCTCCTCAGGAGCCCCTTTGGTGATCATACGATCTTGACCCTCGGGGGTGCGGACGATGACCGACATGATGCGCCGCTGGAAATCGAAGGGAATCTCATCGACCTTGGCATAGCGTGGGATGTCGACATGTGCCTCGGAGTGCAGCAGGATCGCCCGGTCGAGGATGTTCTTGAGCCCGGTTTGAAAGTAGCTGTTCAAGTAAGCCAGCGAGAGGATGGCATCGCTCTCCTGCAGAACGACATCGCAGTGCTTCTCCAGAATCACCTGGTCCATGGTGAGTGTGCCCGTCTTGTCGGTGCACAGCACATCCATCGCCCCCAGATTCTGGATCGCGTTCAGGCGTTTGACGATCACCTTCTTGCGGCTGATCTCCAGGGCCCCTTTGGACAGGCAGACCGAGACGATCATCGGCAACATTTCGGGGGTCAGTCCGACCGCCACCGCCACTGCAAAGAAGAAGGCCTGCGTCCACTGCCCCTTGGTCAGTCCATTGATCAGGAATACCAGCGGGACCATCACCAGAATGAATCGCAGCATGAGCCAGGTGAACCGCGTGATTCCCTGATCAAAGGCCGAGGGAGTCGAGTCCTCGGTCAGGATCTCAGCCATGCCACCCAGATAGGACTGGGGTCCGGTGGCGACCACGACCGCGGTGGCTGCGCCGCTTTCGACGCTCGTCCCCAGATACGCAATGCTGGTCAGCTCCAGTGGTGCGACGGTGGCGGGAGATTTCTCGACATCGTACTTTTCAACGGGCAGGCTCTCTCCAGTGAGTGGCCCCTGAGCGATGAACAGATCCTTCGCCGCGACGATGCGGACATCACCCGGAATCATGTCCCCCGCCGCCAGCTTGACCACGTCACCTGGCACGAGCTGCGAGAGGGCAATCTCTTGGGCGACTCCCTCGCGCATGACAGTCGCGGTGACTGAAATCATCGCCTTGAGTTTGGCAGCTGCACTGTCAGCGCGTGCTTCCTGGATCAGCTTGAGACCAACCCCCAGGATGATCATGAGCAACATCATGATCCCCGCCCGTGCGTCGCCCGTTACAAATGAAATCGTGCTGAGTACCCCCAGCAGAATCACCAGCGGATTGATGACTGCATGCCACAACAGCTTGCCCCACCCGGCTTGCTGATCTTTCGCCAGCACATTCGGGCCATACTGGATCAGTCGCGCAGCAGCTTCCTCCGCAGTCAGTCCTTCCGCGCGTGTTCCCAGCCGCTCATAGACCGCAGCTACATTGAGTGCGGCAGACTCAATGACAGCCTGCGAGACCTTGATCTGTGGCTTCTCACGTCGAATCGCAGCAAACAAATGCTTGGGGAGACCAGCGGGCATGGAAGCCGCACCTTCGGAGATACCGTTCGGATTCGAGTGACGTCGTCAGTTCAGTGTATCACTGGTGGCATCACCTCGCGCGGCCCCTCCAGCAAATAGATCGGGTTACGGCTGGCGAATACAGACCAGCTGTTCCTTGCGATCCGCTCCGTTGCCGACGCCAATTCGCAGAAAGAGCTCCTTGCCGCTGACCGCAATGCTGGAATAGCTGTCGTTGCCCAGCGTGTTGCGGGCGACTTCGTGGAATGCGTCTCCCTTGGCCTCGAACACGACCGTCTCGCCCGACAGGTTCGGCACGAACAGCTTGCCCTGACAGACTACCGGCGAGGCACTGAACGATCCGCCGAGACGTTCCTTCCACAGCTCCTTGCCCGTCTTGGCGTCCCAGCACCAGGCGATCCCACCGTCCTCGATGGCGAAGAGATGCTCTCCCGATACCACCAGCGATGGTTCATAGACCTTGGTCTTGTTGCTCCAGACCTTCGTTCCGTTCGCGTCGACACCAACGGTCTCGCGGTCGGGGTAACCACCACTGGCAAAGACCATCGTCCCATCGGTGACTGGCGTCCCGCAAGTCGCCTCGGCAATCGCGTCGATTGACCACAGCTCATCCCCCGTCGCCGGGTTGTAGCTGGTGAGTTTGTTACACCCGCTGATGACCAG
>QWOR01000230.1 GCA_003669575.1 Planctomycetota bacterium
ACAACACCCATGCTGGACTTCGTGTCGAGAGCCTTCTCGACTTCTTCAGGCAGCGAGACGTTGACGATCACCAGCGTTGGGATGTCGAGACCGTACTCGTCGTCGACTCGCTCAATGGCGGTCTTTCGCAGTTGTTCGGAGAGGTCCCGGTAGTTCGACGCGAGATCGAGGGCGCTGATCTTGGCCTTGCCGATCATATCGGCGAAGGCACTGGCGATGATCGACCGCAACAGCTCACCGATCTCGTCGACTTCAAAACTCTGGTCGGTCCCGATCAGTTCCTTGAGCAGAGCCTTGGGGTCGACCGCCCGCACTGTGTAGGTGCCGAATGCCCGCAGACGAATCGGGCCGAAGTCGGCATCGCGGAGCATGATCGGGTTCGGCGTACCCCACTTGAGGTCGGTGACCTGCCGCGTACTGACGAAGTAGACCTCGGCACGGAACGGGCTGTTGAAGCCGTACTTCCACCCTTGAATGGTGCTGAGGATCGGGAGGTTGTCAGCCTTGAGCTCGTAGTGGCCGGGCTCGAATACATCGGCAATCTGGCCGCGGTGGACGAAGACTGCCATCTGTCCGGGCCGCACGATCAGCTGGGCTCCGTTTTTGATTTCGTTCTGATACCGGGGAAACCGCCAGGCCAGCGTGCGGCGGGAGTCATCGACCCACTCGATAATGTCGACCAGTTCACCACGAAGCTTATCAAAGAGTCCCATCTCACGATTCTCCAAAGTTGCCAGACGGCGGGCAGAAGTGTGCAGGCATTCTACGCCCGAGGATTGCGGGACTTCAAATCTGACGAGGGAGGACGGCTCGGCACACGAGGTGAGGATTGATCGTCCACTGCTATCCATGTCCAGTTGCAAGGAGGTATAGTCGACCGTGAATGTCGCCTCTCCGCGAAAGATGACCAGTCAATGAATGAAGATTTCCTCTTGCCGACGCGATGTCATCACTGCGGTGGCGATCAGCTTTACTCAACCGTTACCAATGCAGCAGGAGGCTATGGGCCGAATCTGCTGCCAGGTTTGGGAGGATTTTTTCACGGTGCAACCTTTCAGGTGGTTGTCTGTCGTGACTGTGGTTGGACGCAGTTTTTCGCATCGAAGCCTGCACTTGAGAAGCTGGAACAGGCTTCAGACTGGCGAAGGGTTGGGGAGTGATATCTGATCGATCCCAGGCTGTCTTTGAGGCTGAGATGCACGATATTCTCCGGCAGCTGGCAGCTGGCAGCTGGCAGCGAGCGTCGGGCGTGAGCTTGACTTGTTGAGCCGAGTGTATGTTGAATCGGCAGGTGGCTTTCTGTACGACTACACTTCATGTTTCGAGATGCTCTGTGTCGTGCTGGCACGGCAGGCTGACGCCCGCCTCTCGCTGTCGAAATGATTTTAATGTGTCAGTCTGAGATGCGTCGTGGCATTGGGATTATCACCGGGTTACGATCCTTCCCATCGGTCCATGGAGTTGTGCCCAAAAGGCTGTGCGCGGCAGCGTGGCTCGTTCTGGATAAAGGGTTTTGCTGGATGAATCGTACGACGCTCGCGTTTGTGATCGCTTACTGCCTGATGGTCCCGCCCTGGCTCATCGCCGGGGATGTCACGATCCTGCGAGACGAGTTCGACACGCTGCCCTCGGGGCCGTTGTCGAAGGTGCTGTGGGCGCGGGCGGAGTATCACTTTCTGCCGGAGTCGGGGCCGAAGGGACCGTGGAATATCACCGCGTATACGTCGACGATCGGCTCGCAGCGGGCGTGGCAGGTCATCGAACGCGACGGTCGGAAGGAGCTGCGGCAGACGTATACGCCGCAATCGGAGAAGCATATTCATCCGATGGTGACAGCTGGGGATCCGCTGTGGGAGAACTACCAGCTGTCGGTGCGGTACACGCCGCAGTCGAATCAGAGGCAGAGTGGTGTATTGTTTCGATTGCGGAATGATCGGTGTTACTACTTCTTTGGCGTGGTGGGCGAGAAGGCGGTCCTGAAGCTTGTGCAGGACGAGTTGGAGTTCCGCAAGCCGTTTGAAAAAGTTCTGGCGGAGAAGGCGTTCGCGTGGAAGCCGGACGATGAACTGACTGTCACCGTGAAGGTCGATGGCCCGCACATTGTGGCTCGGCTGAATGAGACGGTGGTCGCCGAGTTAGAGGACTCAACGTTCACTGCAGGACGCATTGGACTAACGGCGGATATCCCCACGATTTTTTCCAGCGTGACGGTGACTGTCTCCGATGAGGAGCAGCAGAAGCTCGACGCCCGTCTGGCAGAACGCAGCTCCACAGAGGCGAAGCTGAAGGCGGCGAACCCAAAGCTGAAGGTCTGGAAGAAGGCTTCGCTGGATGATTTTGGCGTCGGCCGCAACGTGCGGTTTGGCGACCTGAACAGTGACGGGCAGGTCGACGCTCTGATTGGCCAGATGGTCCATCACGGCCCCAAAGACCGCTTCAGTGAGCTCAGCTGTCTCACGGCGATCACGTTTGATGGTGAAGTCCTGTGGCAGATTGGCGAGCCCGACCCGTGGAAGGACCACCTGACCAACGACGTGGCGTTTCAGATCCACGACCTCGATGGTGATGGCAAGCAGGAGGTCGTCTATACGATGAATCAACAGCTGATCGTGGCTGAGGGAGCGACGGGGAAGACGAAGCAGCAGGTCCCCACTCCCGAGGCGATCGCGAACTCCAAAAGTAAGAGCCCGCAGAAGTTCCCTCGCATCCTGGGCGATTCGCTGTTCTTTGCGAACCTGCGTGATCGGGGACGGGCCGATCATCTGATCCTCAAGGATCGTTACACGAACTTCTGGGTGCTCGACTCGAAGCTCGAAACGCAGTGGCACGGGTCGTGTACGACGGGGCACTATCCCTATGCCCGCGATGTCGATGGGGATGGCCGCGAGGAGTTGTTTGTCGGGTATTCGATGTACAACCCCGACGGATCACAGCGGTGGTCGCTCGATTCTCAGATCAAGGACCACGCCGATGCGGTCATCGCGTGTGATCTGCACCCCGAGAAACCGGGCGAGGTGCGGGTGCTTTGCGCTGCCAGTGATGAGGGTTTTTATATTGCCGACCTGAAAGGGAATATTCTCAAGCGGCACCGCGTGGGGCATGCTCAGAACCTGACCGTGGCCAACTTTCGTTCTGATCTGCCGGGTCTGGAGGTGCTAGTCTTTAATTACTGGGGGAATCAGGGGATCGCTCACTTTTACAACGCGGATGGCGAGCTGTACCACGACTTTGAGCCGGCCAACCATGGCAGCACGAGTCTGCCGGTGAACTGGACTGGCAAGGACGAGGAGTTCTGGTGCCTGTCGCCGAATCCCGAGCTCGGTGGGCTGTTCGACGGGTGGGGACGCAAGGTGGTGCAGTTCCCGAAGGACGGACATCCCGATATGTGCTTCATGCCGCTCGATGTGACCGGGGACTGCCGGGACGAGATCATTGTGTGGGATCCGTTTGAGATGTGGGTCTATACCCAGAGTGATTCACCGCTGCCGGGGAAGCTGTACCAACCGACGCGGAACCCGCTGTACAACCACTCGAACTATGGTGCCATGGGATCGCTGCCCCCAAAGAAAGAGTGAGCGTGTGCCTGAGGGGCTTGAGGCACCAACCCGGCGCGTCAGCGAGGGCGAGTGGCAGTGCGGACTCGGCGCCTGAAACGAGGCGGACACTGAGTTGATTCTCAACCGGACGACATGCGAAACACGTGGCGGATACGCTCGCCCTCGCTGACGCTTCGGGTTAGTGTGCTGGCCGAGTCGCTGATCGGACGAGTTGCAGGGAGCGCGGAATTTGTTTGTCGCTCGATGGGAAAGTTTGAGGACAGCCATGATGGTTTCACAGCTGTGGATAATTTGCCGAACAAGGGGTGAACTCTTCTTCCGGTTTGTGATATTTGCTCTCGGGGTGTTGGGCGGCGTGTGCGGTTCAACTGGTTTCGCCGATGATCGCCAGGCGGAGATCGTCTTTCCGGAAGCTTCTTGGAGTCAGCGTGCCCCGGGTGAGTTGGGGCTCGATGCCGGGAAACTCGATGAGGTGGCGAGGAGTCTCGGTGGGCGTGGCTGTGTGATTCGGTATGGCCATGTGGTGAAGAGCTGGGGCGATCAGGCGGAGGTCGGTGACTGGTTTTCGTCGGCCAAGCCGGTGCTCAGCACGATGTTGTTCTTTGCGATCCAGGAAGGCCGCGTGAAGAGCGTTGATCAGCCGCTGGTCGACTTTGGCTGGGAGTTGTCGTCGAAGGACCGGACGATGACGTTCCGCCATCTGGGCTCGATGTCGAGCGGATATGCCCGGCCCGAGCCGCCGGGAGCTGCGTGGGCATACAACGACTTTGCGATCCAGCTGTATCAGAAAACGTTGTTCGACCGGGTGTTCCCGGGAGACGCGAAAGAGAACGTCGAACACCCGACGCGATTCGGCGTCCTGAAGTTCGAGGATGGTTTGAAGTTCAATGGGAAGCGGCGGCTGTCGGCGTCGGTGCGGGACTTCTCGCGAATCGTCTGGTTCTGGTTCAATCGCGGAAACTGGAACGGACAGCAGGTTTTGCCTTCACGATTCTTTGACGAATTCATGGTCCCGCAGGCCCCCAAGGACTTGCCCCTGACGCAACCGGCGGAGACGAACGACTACCTTGGGATTAAAAGCTATGGCGGCGGGTCGGACCACTTTTCCAAGGCGGGAGCGGGGGTCTATGGCTTCAACTGGTGGTTTAATTCGACCGGGCGGGGGCATCTGCAGACTCTGACCTGGCCCGATGCTCCAGCCGACACGGTCATGTCGTTGGGGCACAAGGGGAACAACTCGGCGATCATCCCCAGCCTTGGTCTGGCGATCGTGTGTGCGAATGGGGACTGGGGTGATCTGGAGGCGGGGAACCGAGACTCAAAGCTGAATCAGTCTTTGAAGCTGCTCGCGTCAGCAGTGACCGATGGCCCCGCTGAGTCGGCAGAGATTCCGACGGCGACACAGTGGCAGCCGACTACGTTGTCGTTCGAGGGGCCGGAGCTGGAGGAACAGGGGACACCCAACCCGTTCACCGATTTCCGACTCGATGTGACGTTCCAGCTGGGGGCCCGTAAGGTTGTGGTCCCCGGATACTTCGCAGCCGATGGCAACGCAGCTGAGACGAGTGCAGACATGGGGCGAGTCTGGCAGGTCCAGTGGCTGCCCGATACGCCGGGGCTTTGGAAGTG
>QWOR01000294.1 GCA_003669575.1 Planctomycetota bacterium
ACCTTGTCGGGGATGTTGTTAAAGAACGCCGCGAAGCGGTAGAAGTCGGTTTGAGTCAACGGGTCGTACTTGTGATCGTGGCAGCGGGCACATTGCAGCGACAGGCCCATGAAAACCGTGGCGGTCGTATGGACTCGATCGACGACGTACTCGATGCGGTACTCCTCTTCGATGATGCCGCCTTCGGTGGTCAGCACGTGGTTGCGGTTGAAACCCGTCGCGACCTTCTGGGCGAGTGTGGCCTCGGGAAGCAGATCCCCTGCCAGCTGTTCAGTCAGAAACTGGTCATACGGCATGTTGCGGGCGAAGGCATCGATCACCCAGTCCCGCCACGGCCAGAGGGTGCGGACCTCATCGTTGTTGTAGCCGTTTGTGTCGGCATAGCGGGCGGCGTCGAGCCACTGCATCGCCATGCGTTCGGCATAACGAGGCGACGCGAGCAGGCGATCAACGACACGCTCATACGCCCCGCTCTCTTGATCAGCAAGGAACTTTTCCCGCTCCTCGGGGGTCGGCGGCAACCCCGTCAGGTCCAGTGTGACACGACGCAACCACGTACTGCGATCAGCCTCGGGAGCCGGTGACAGCCCTGCCCCTTCGAGCTTCTCCAATACAAAATAGTCGATCTCATTGAGTGGCCAGTCGGTCTGTTTGACCTTTGGGCGATTCGGTCGAGCCGGTGCGGTAAACGCCCAGTGAGCGGCATAGGGGGCTCCCTCTGCGATCCAGCGTTTGAGGATCTCGCGTTGCTCAACGGTCAGCGGCTTCTCAAAGCTGACGGGAGGCATCTGCGTGTCGTCGGTGGCGTCGATTCGCTCAACCAGTTCACTGGCAGCTGGGTCGTGCGGAACGATGGCCCGATTCTTCTCGGGGCCGACTGCGATTGCAGATTCTCGCTGGTCGAGTCGTAAGCCTGCCTCCCGCGAAGCCTCGTCGGGGCCATGGCAGTTCCAGCAGTGGTTCGACAGGATTGGCCGGACATCGCGATTGAAGTCGATCGACTTCGCTGGCTCCGCCGCTCCAATCGGAGAGCAATACAGCCCCGCAAACACAGCCACAACGACAGCTCGTAACATGGACGTCACCCCAACGATTGCCAATCCCGACCGTCTGGATCATCCACCAGACAGCGAGACTGGAATATACAGCATCAGAAGGTGTTGATGCGACCAGTGGGAGGGCTCGGATAGCCATGATTCCTATTGCAACAGTCACGTGATCGAAACGAATGGAGTCGAATCGGTGTCGAGATTTGCGAATCGCAGCTGTTCTGGCTGAAAGATTCCGCGGCGTCGGTCGTGTATACCTATTGAACGGAGGAAAGATGCCACGTGTTCCCGACACTCGCGCGAGTTTGATCCTGCGTCTGCCGACCAAGACAGACGCTCAGGCGTGGCGTGAATTCGTCTCGATCTATGAACCTTTCCTCCATCGGTTCATCCGTCGACAAGGGATGCAGGACGCCGACGCTCGCGAACTGGTGCAGGATGTTCTGCTCTCGGTCGTGCAGGCTGTCGGACAGTGGCAGACGGATGCCACGCGGGCGAAGTTTCGAACCTGGCTCTTTCGGATTGCCCGCAATCGCATGATCGATGTCCTGAGCAACTGGCAGCGCCAGGCTGTGCGGGGAGGCGGGAGTGGACTGCATCAAATCGCCCAGCCGGAGTCGCTCGTGGAGCAGGCCCATCTGGCTCATCGCCGCGAGCTGTTCCGCTGGGCCTCGACCCGTGTGAGGGAACAGGTCCAGCCAGCAACCTGGCTCGCGTTCTGGCGGACGAGTGTGGAGCAGGTGCCGGTCCACGATGTCGCGAAGGAGCTGGGGATCACCACTGGCGCGGTCTACATCGCCCGCAGCCGCGTTGCCGCCCGTCTCAAAGAGGAGTTGAAAACACTGGAGGCCGACGATGTCCTGTGACCCCACCCGCCTTCACGTTCTCCATACCGAGGACGAAGACTCCGCTGTCTTCCGACGCCTGAAGCAGCATGTCGACCACTGCCCGGAGTGTCAGCAGAAGCTGCTCGAAATGTCGAGCGAGTGTGACATGGTTCGCGAGGCGTGTGAGGCACTGCGAACTCAGGGGGACATAGATACCGACGCCGAATGGATGCAGTCGTCGGTCGTGATCCAACTCGACTCGCTGCAGAGTGAGGGAAACCTGATCGACTCAGAAACGATCACGCTCGATTTTCTCGCCCCGTCGAGCCAGCCCGACCTGCTGGGTCGGCTGGGTCGGTATGAGATCGAACGACTGATCGGTACCGGGGGGATGGGAGTCGTACTCAAAGGGTACGACACGGAACTCCATCGGGTTGTCGCGATCAAGGTGCTGCTGCCCCACCTGGCCAGCAGCGGCGCCGCACGGCGTCGATTCGCTCGCGAGGCTCAGGCCGCAGCTGCGGTGATGCACGAACATGTCGTCCCGATTCACAACGTCGAAGTTGACGGCGATGTGTCCTATCTCGTGATGCAATACGTGCCAGGGCGATCCTTGCAGGCTCGCGTCGATGAACAGGGTCCGCTGCAGGTGGCCGAGATCCTGCGCATCGCGAGGCAGGCGGCTCTGGGACTGGCAGCCGCTCATGAACAAGGCCTCGTGCATCGGGACGTGAAGCCCGCCAACATGCTGATGGAGGAGTCGGTCGACCGGCTGCTGATCTCTGACTTTGGGCTGGCCCGCACGGTCGATGATGCCACTTTGACGCGGACGGGGGTTGTCGCCGGAACGCCGCACTATATGTCTCCGGAGCAGGCTGAGGGGGAGGCCGTCGGCCCTGGGAGTGATCTGTTCAGCCTCGGCAGTGTCATGTACTTCATGTGTACCGGGCATCCGCCGTTTCGGGCAGCGTCGCCGATGGCAGTCCTGAACCGGATCTGTCACGCGACTCAGCGGCCCGTGGATGAAGTCAATCCGGACATTCCACTCGAACTGGTGGAAGTCATCGAACAGCTGCTCTCCAAGAGTCCTGAGCAGCGCTACCCCACGGCCAAGGCCGTCGCCGCCCGGCTGGACGAACTGCTCCTGGAACAGCAACGCGGAGGCCAGCTGCGACGGAGGAGTTGGAAACGGCGGTGGCTGAGGGCAATTCACCAGTGGCGAGGCCGGCTGCTGCTGGCCGGGGCGGGTCTCGTGTGCGTGCTGCTGGGAGTCGGAGCCAGTCACTGGTTCAGCGGGACCGGTGCGATCACTCAGGGTCTGCCCTCTGCCTCGCCAGCTGTCGCTACGGAGACGTCTCCCACTGGCAAACAGAACGACAAGCCGAGCCCCTCGGTTCCTCTCGAACGTGACACCTTCCACAAAGACCTTGAAGAGGCTCGCGAGATTCTGGGCCGGATCGAGGCTCTCGACATGCCGGTCTCCAGCCCGCCGAACGACACGAAATGGGATGCAGAGATCTCCGACCTGAGGTCGCGGCTCAACGTCCCATGATTGGAGAGTCAGTCATCTGACGTTGGTACACTTTGTCCTTGTTCCTTCGAACTCTGATGGGCCGGAGCGGCAAAGCGCCGATGGCGCCACCTGACATCGAATTCACTTTGAACTGACCGCAATGGATGTGTGTCAGTCCCTGTTCTCTCGCTGGAAAGGCGATTCCCATGCCTCGCAACTACTGGAAATGGACTGCCCCGCTTCTGTGTGTCTCCTGCCTGGGATGGGGATACTCGCAGGACGATCAGAAGAAGGAATCAGAGAACGCACCAACATATTCTTCTGATCGTAAAGGAGACGACGAATCTGGCTTTGTAAATCCCACATCGAAAAATCGGCGAAATCCCTTGAACAGTGACTCGGCAGTCTTTGAACCGAATCAGATTGGCCGGGGAATTCATGTCGATGAACACGGGGACGTCACTGCACTCTTTGGTACGACAGAACCACGCGATCACCTTCGCGTGCGTGTGATTCAACGATCCGAACCTTACATGGTCAAAGTGGCATTGACGGATCAAGAGGTCGCTCAGCTTCGTGAATATCAAAATGCGATCGCCAAGCTGAGATCCGACGAGTCGAACGCCGAGGCTAAAACTGAGGCTCGGAAGAAACTGACGGAGATTCTGCAACAGATGATGGCTGCCGATCTGGAAAAACGAAAGCAGGAGGTGAACACGCTGGAATTACGCGTGGTAAAAATGCGATCACAATTCGACAACCGTCGGGCCAAGCAGGATCAGATCATCGACCTGCGCCTGAAGACGATCCAGAATGAGATCGATGGTCTGGGCTTGAATCAGCTACTCCCCCCCGACGGAATTGATGTGAATTCGCAGTTCACGCCAATGGGCGCGGGGGCAGTGCCCGTACGAGAGTACTTTGATTCCATGGTGCCACATCCAGAAACCGTATCTCCAGCTGCAAATCAGGAGGGACTTCTGGGGGGAACAAGTAATGTGTTTATTCGTGATGATGGCAGTGGAGGTTATAGAATCGTTGCTCCAGCACCAGGGGGTATGGGTATGTCTGGAGATAGTTTTCCTACACTTCCTAGTGATCAACCCATACGAATGGAGAGGCGTTATCGCACCGTCTCGCAACGGACGCTTGTGGCGTTAACCCCCGAAGAAATCGCGGAGAACAAACAATACGTGTCATCTCTGAAGGTCTTGCGATCTGATGAAGGCGATGCCGCCAAGCAGTCGGCCCGGGATGCACTGCGCCAGCTGCTGGTCAAGCGGTTTACGCGGGATATCCTGACACGCGAGAACGATCTGGTCGAACTGGAAAAACGGGTCGAGAAGCTGCGGGAACAACTCGACAAGCGGATTGCCGCGAAGGATCAGATCGTCGAACTGCAGCTGACCACGATTCAGAACGAAATCGATGGATTGGGATTTGATGAATTTCAGTCAGAGGCGAGTCACGTGCAGGTCGAGGTGAGTGACATAATTCCGGTCCGGTAACCGGAGCCGAAAAAGCGACCGGAAGGGAGAGCCGATCAAGACGAAGAAATTCCTGTCTTTTAACTTGAAACGCTGAACCGCCGCTCATTCATGGAACAGCTGCGCGACTCTCTCGGATCGAGGGAGTCGATATTGTTGGGGTCACCCGGAAGGGGACAGAGCGATTCGGAGTATTCTCTACCCTCGGGACAGACAGGAATGTCTGTCCCACTTGGGGATGATATCATGAGTCGCTCAAAGCCAACTTCCTGGTTCTTAAAACACCTCGTGGTGATCAGGAAGCG
>QWOR01000058.1 GCA_003669575.1 Planctomycetota bacterium
ACTCGGAACTATCGTGAGGCGTCGAACACTTCCGATGCCTCCTTTTACAACGCATCGACTACCTGCCCATTAGGAGTCGATGCGTTGTTTTTTATTAACCACTCGGAATCTGACGCTTCCGGGGGATCTCCGATCACTGGCTACGGCTTTACTGCTGGAGCGGTCGCCTCTGGTGCGGCGGGCTGTGCCCCGGGCGAGGCCGCCAGTTGAACGGAATACTTCGTCAGCCACTCCTGCAGTGGCCGGGTCGAGAATAGCGTTCGGGAACGCTTCTCCGGGCGTCGCTGTTCCAGAAAGATCTCGATCACCTGGTACTGGCTCAGGTCAGTGTTCTCATTCGCCAGCTGGAGCAGCGTCTTGTAGGCCTCCTCGACACGCGGATCGACCTGCATGGTGTCAGTCAGCGTCAGACGATCCTCGTCTTCCGGCTTGGTTCCTGGAGGCCGAGGGAGGCCGTCCGTGGGGTCGAAATCGACAGCGATGACCATGCGTAGTGTCGGCTTGCTGTCAGGCTGGTGGCTCTTGTGCTTCCCCCCGATCACCCGGGGCATCGAGTTCGGATACCGGGCATTGATCGCAATCTGCAGCGGACGAAACGGACGGGTGTGCAACTCCCAATACATATACATCAGCGAGATCATCGCGATCGCAAACAAGAACATGATCACGACCATCCACGTCCCCGACCGTCTCCAGGGGGGCACGATCCGTTGGTGATCGGGAATCGAATGATCAGTAGTCGGCATCACAGTCTCTTGTACAGAACCAACACTCGCCTGCGGGCGGCCTCGTGTCGGCAGGATTGTAGTTCGCGAGGGTAGGCAGACTACTTGGAGTCATCGTCCTCTTCAGATCGGGTCGCTGCGATTCGCCTGGCCACCCACCGACCGAGTACGAAATGCCCGAGAATATTCAGTGCCACAAACACCAGCAGCCCCAGTAAAACCTGCAGATTAATGACATTCACCATGAGCATCATGAGGGCCATAAAGCCCCCTGCCAGCATCAGCAGCCAGATGACCCCCAGCCAGGTATACGCGTCCGAACCCGCTGCAGAGCGGGAAGGCAGTCGGGGAGTTGGCGTGGGTGTACTCAAGTCAGTAGTCCCTGGGCAATTAAACGGCGGAGGTTCTGTTCCCGCTGGAAGAAGTTCTCTTCGAGCATGTCGTTCACCTTCGCCTCAGAAAGCAACAGGCCGACGATCCCACCCGGTTTCGTGTAGTCGATCACATCGATCATCCGCGTCTGGTCACCGACCACTTCAAACCGGTGCTCATGCCGCCAGCTTTTCATCGGTCCTTCCAGCTGGACTTCGACGATGAGTTCTGGATGGGCAAATTCCGCAATCTCGTGGATGGCATTCTGAACCTGTCCCATGACCACCATCTGGATCGAGATCCGAGATCCGGTCGAGACGATCTCAGGAGCCTCTTTAAACTTCAATCCGACAGCCGAACTTGTGACCTTGGCCACGTTGGCGGGCTTCGACAAAAAGTCGAACAGAACCGGACGCGGTATGGGCAGGAGAATACTCTCTTCAAAGATTGCCATTTCGGGCTCACCTGGAACATGGATTGTCGTGTCGGTCCATTGTCGCCGGACCGACAGCGAGTACAAGGGCGAAAGGCTTACTCTGGTGTCCAGATCGCGGGAGTTCCCCGATTCATCGCCCCCCGATCGGCAATCCGTCGGGCCTTCATCCTCACATAGGGTGCCACGAACATCCCGCGATGCCGGAAGTTTCCCGGCTTGGCATCGGGGTTCCCGCGTTTCGGTTCCACGAGGTCTTCAATCACAAACCCCGCCCGGCAGAGCCCCCCGACGAGTTCCTCCCAGCGGTGCAGGTACTCCCGCGTCCCGACTTCCCGGTAGGCGATATCATTCACATCGGGCAGCGGGTCGTCTCCAACGTAGTACGACACGCCGATCAGGTATCGGTGCTGAGAATCGTTGTCGACCACCTGCAGCGAGGTCGGCGTTTTGTGCTGGCTGATATAGATCCCGCGGTCTTTGAGCACCCGTGCCACCTGTGCAAACACCGCTTCAATGCGTGGCACGTAACAGGTACTGACCGGCTGGTGGACGATGTCGAATGACTCCGCATCCAGCATCGACAGATCGTCCATCGAGCCTTCGACCAGCTTCAAAGTGTAGCCCCGCCGTTCCGCCTCGCGGGCATCAAGCCGCAGCATTGACGGGCTGAGATCTACGACCGTGACATCCGCTCCTGCTGCGGCATAGAGGATCGACTGCCAGCCGCCCCCAGCTGCCAGACAGAGTACCTTCAGGCCCTTCACGCTCCCGGGCAGCCAGCCACGACTGTCGAGCTGGACCAGCGGTTGAGCACATTCCTGATCGGTCGCCACCTTGGCAAAGGGGCTGCTCTGATCAGCGAGCGAGTTCCATGCCGTCCGATTCTGCTCGTACGGGTTCATACGGAATCACCCGTCCATTCCACTGCGGGCCAGCCGAGCATTTCCCGTGTCTGCTTGCACACGCCAATCAGCGTTCCCCCAGCTGCGGCGGGAAACAGATCGAGCCGACGCAGGAATCCATGAACCTGGCCCAGGCAGGCCACCCGCCGCACCGTCACTCCGGCAGCCTGAAGCTTGCTGGCGTAGGCATGGCCTTCGTCACGCAGCGGGTCATACTCGGCGGTGAGAACGATGGCCGGGGGCAATCCCTTGAGGTCCGCCTGCAGTGGTGATGCATAGGGTTCTTTCCCCTGTTCGGGGCTCTCCAGGTAGTGATTCCAGAACCACTTCATCGTCTCAGTCGTCAGGAAGTACCCCTTGCCGTTATCTCGATAAGAACCCGTGTCGTAGTTGTGATCGGTGATCGGATAGAGCAGCACCTGAGCGGCGATTGCCGGATCGCCTCGATCACGAGCCATCAGTGCGACCACAGCGGCGAGATTTCCGCCCGCACTGTCGCCACAGACGATCAGTCGCGACGGATCACCATTGAAGTTCTCAATGAACTTCGACGCCCACACGGTCGCGGCGTAACAGTCTTCCGCTGCTGCGGGATACTTGTTCTCGGGAGCCAGACGGTAGTCGACCGAAATGACGATGGCTTCCATTGCATTACAGAGCCGGCGACACATCCCATCGTGGCTCTTCGGCGACCCGACAACCCAGCCTCCCCCATGAAAGAACACAATCGTCGGGAGCAGGTCTTCGCGGTCTTCATGGATGAGCGGAGTGTAGACCAGTGCGGACAGCTCACCCTCCGGACCGGGAATCCAGATATCGCGAATCTCGGAAACAGCCTCTTTCCGGGACTTCAGCGGGGCAACAAGTGCCCTCGCCTGCTCTGGAGACACGGACTCCATCGGAGTTCCAGTCGCTTTGAACGCGTCAAGATACGCGCGTGCTTCAGGGGTCAGTGACATGGTCGCCATCTCAAGGAAGCCACCCGGGAGATCCGCTGTGGCATGGCACAGTCTAACCGACTCCGCCGGGAAACCCGAGTCCCGCTCACATCAGGAATTCTCCATGGGTACTTCTGCAGGTTGTCGGTTACCGGTCCATAGAGACCAACGCGATCAGACTGCCATTGAGGTCTGGATACGATGTTCGCGATGGCGAGATGCTGCGTCCCGCGTCGCGACCAGAGGAAGATGTTTTCCAGGATGGAAACTATCTCGGGAATCGACTCGCTTCTCACGTTCACGAGTCACGCCGGTTCTGGACTTCTGCCCATCGCCCGCTAAGCTCGTCAGAAGTTCCATGCCCCCTCCCTTTGATGGCAGCTCCATGAGTCCTCTGAAATTCGGCATCCTTGGTTGTGGTCGCATTGTGCAGCGGGGATTGATCCCGGGCTTGAAGGGATCACAGCTGGCGGTGTTGCATGCATTGGCCAGCGAGCGGCCCGGGGTTGCCCAGGAATGGGCCACGACCCACGGCGTGCCACACGCCTACGACTCGTATCAGGCGGTACTCGACAATCCAGAAGTCGACGCGGTCTACATTCCCTGTACCGGTGAAGAGCATATTCGCTGGACGCTCGCAGCTGCGAAAGCCGGTAAGCATGTGCTGTGTGAGAAGCCGCTGGCCCTGAACATGGAAGAAGCCCATGAGATGGTCGAGGCCTGCCGCTCTGCCGACGTGATTCTGCAGGAAGCCTTCATGTGGCGACATCACCCGCGATCCAAGATGGCACGCGCACTCGTGCGCCAGGGGGCAATCGGTGCTCTGCGGCAGATCGTCGCCAGTTTCTCTTTTGATATCGACCGTAACGACTGGCGTCTGCTCCCCGAGCGTGGTGGCGGAGCCATGTGGGACGTGGGCTGTTACGGAGTGAATTGCTCACGGTACTTCACCGAGACAGAGCCAACCCAGATTGATTCCAGTGCTCATTGGTGGCCAACCGGCGTCGACATGACGATGCGCATTGGACTGACCTTCCCCGGTGATATCCTCGCCAACATCGACTGCAGCTTTGAGTTGCCCTATCGCTGCCAGGCGGAAATCGTCGGCGAGAAAGGCACCATCCTGCTCGAAGATGCCTTCGTGCCCCCCGATGTCAGCGTTCTCAAGATCAAGCGAGGCGTGGACAAGAACACTCCCTGGGAGGAGATCCAGATCCCCGCAGCCAACCAGTATGCGGAACAGGTGAACGACTTCTGCCGCTCGATTTCCGCAGGCCATCTGGTCGACCCGGGTGAGGACGGCCTAGCGAACATGAAGGTCCTCGAGCTCGCCCATCAACTCGCCGCCGGCCGCAGCTGATCGCGGCGAGTTCGGAGTGCCAAACTGATCCTAGTTCTCCACATGCATGCGAGGATTGATCTGGTATGCGACCTCAGTCCTGATCGATCACAAGAACTCATGAATTGAGATTTTTCGCCTCTGTGTGCCATCCCCTAGGTGCGTAGAATACATACATTCGATCCTTGGCATTGAAAGGCACATTCATGAACCCCACGAAGAATGACATCCCCGCCAAGAAACGTTCGGCGCTGTGTAATCTGCTGAATCAACGACTGTCAGACTTGCTCGACTTGGGGCTGCAAGCCAAGCAGGCACACTGGAACGTGAAGGGCCCCCAGTTCATTTCTCTTCACGAACTCTTTGATTCTGTCGCGAGCGATGTTTCCGGCTTCGTGGACGATGTTGCCGAACGGATCACTGCTCTGGGAGGCACCGCCGAGGGGACATTACAGGTCGTCTCCAA
>QWOR01000264.1 GCA_003669575.1 Planctomycetota bacterium
CCGCGGACTTTCCCGGCAAACGCGCGGCGACGAACCGACTTCCCGTCCATTGGCTCAATGTTCTCCCACCTCGGGGAGAAGACGGCACTTCCCGCCAGCTTCGCGATCCCGCGACCTGTCGCCCATGACGGAGTGCGGTACTCCGGCACTCATGCCGGGTTCCTCGGCTCGAAGCACGATCCCGTTGAACTGGGACAAGTCTACAATCACGTCGAGGTCGGCCCGCGTGTGAACGCAGCTGCATCGGTGATTCCACTTGATCTGCCTCAGGACGTGACGATGGCCCGCCTGCAGGCCCGGCGCGGCTTACGTGATCTGCTCGAAACCGAAGACCGCACCGTGCAGAAGACGGGCGGAATTCAGGCTCACGAAAGTGTCTATGACGACGCCTACCGCCTGATTCACTCCACAGCTGTGAAAGATGCATTGAATCTCGATCTGGAGTCTCCCGCGATCCGCGATCGATATGGTCGCAACGAGTATGGGGAAAGCTTCCTCACCTCCCGGCGGCTGATCGAGGCTGGGATTCGACTGGTGACCGTGAACTGGATGTTCATCACCCCCGCTGCCAAGGTTTATAACGTGTGGGATGCCCACGGCGGGCTGCTCGATCTGGAGCATGGTCAGACCGGGTATGGAATGCTGAAGGCCAACTACTGCCTCCCTGCCTTCGACCAGGCCTACTCGGCCCTGCTGGAGGACCTGTCGCTGCGCGGGCTGCTGGATGAGACGCTGGTGTCGTGCGTTGGAGAGTTTGGCCGGACTCCCAAAATTAACGGAGCCAACGGACGTGACCACTGGCCATTCTGCTATTCCGGTGTCCTCGCCGGCGGCGGCGTGAAGGGCGGAACAGTCTACGGAGCCAGCGACAAGCAGGCAGCATACGTCAAGGAAAACCCGGTCACGCCAGGAGACTATCTGGCCACCATTTGCGAGGCGTGCGGCCTTGATCCGGCCCGGGAGATCCACGATCTGGAAGGCCGTCCGTTTAAGATCTGCGACGGTGAACCAATCAGGTCGATTCTCGGCTAGATGAGGGACGATCCGCATATTCACCGGGCTGTTGCTTTACCAACCCGAAGCGTGAGCGAGGGCAAGCGACGTTGGATATCTCCACTTATTTTGACGTAATGCTGAGTTGCACAAGTCTATCGCTGGCTTAAGAAGCCAGCCCCCCTCCCCTGTCGCCGCTTCGCGGCCGAGGAGAGGGAGTGAATGAAAAATGGGTGGGACGACATACGAAGATATCGTCCCACCCTGTCTGTAATCACCGAATCGAAGATTCAGGCCCGGCTACTTCTTCGGCTGAGGAATCGGAAAGACCAGCAACGCGTTCTCGGCGAAGGTCAATTCACCGGTCTTGTCATTGATGCGGTACTGGACCTTCAGCTGTTTGGCAGCGCCAGGGGCCGGGTCGCCGCCGAAACTGGCGCTGTAGGTTGGTTCCGGAAGACTGATCAGCGGCTGTTCGCCCGCCTGTTTTTGCAGGATTGCGGTGACATCCTGACGAGATCCCTCAGCTCCGTATTCGGCTTTGAGAATCTCAACTCTGGACTTACCGAATTTCACCTGGGAGACCAGTTCCTTCACGTCAACGCCTTTGTTGCCGAGCTTCTGAGCGATTGCCAGAACCGCTTGTTCGGCGTCGGCTTTCAGCTCGGGTATCTGCATCGCAGCGATCGCCTGCTTCAGCATGTCGATGGTGGGATAACGCTTCAGGATTTCGAGAACGAGCTTCTTCTCAGCGGGCTGACGAGAGAGATCGAACGCCTTCTGGCACATCTCGGCTCGTTGAGCATCGGGCAGCACGAACTGCCGGACGATACGGATGTAGCCACGAATGGCTCGAATCTGGTACTGGTTCGTCGGCGACTGGGCCAGATCGAGCAGGACCGGCGCAGCGTCTTCCGTCATCCATTCTCCCAGGAGGCGGCTGCTGATGTCCTGCAGCTGGGCGTCCTTGCCGCCCGCTGCTGCTGCGACGGTGGCGAGGGCACGCGTGCCGCCCATCGCACCAAGGATGCTGAGCAGTGAGCCCTTTGTCGCGACGCTCCTGGTGGAGTCGATTGCCTTCGTCAGCTCGGCGGCGCAGGCCTCACGATCGGGCATGCGAATGCTGGCGGCCATCAAGGCCTTTTCAGCAACAGCAGCATCTTCGGCGTGCTTCGGCGCCACAACTTGAGAGATCAGGACAGACAGATTCTCGAGCTTGACCGTCTCACCAAGTGCATTCAAAGCCGCACTCCGTACACCGGCATCAGAGTGACCGAGAGCCTTTTCGAGTTGAGGAATGGCATCGATCCGCCGCCGACCGATCAGATCCAGCAACGCCGGGTAGCTCGGCCCCTCCGCAGTGGCCAGTTGTGCGATCACCTGGGCGTCGATCTCTCGTCCAGGAATTTTGGCCAGCGTTTCTTTGGCGGCGGGAGCGAGATCGGCATCGGTCCCGGCTGCCATCGCCAGCAAAGCCGTGAAGCACGATTCATTGCCAATCCGACTGAGTGCATCGATCGCGGAGAGCCGGACCACCGTTGGTCCTGCTTCGGCAGCCTTTAATACGGCAGCCAGTACCACGGTCGACGGGCGATCAGCCATGGCTTGTACAATGACGGCAGCCCGCTCGGGACTGGTCGAACCGAGTTCAGTGACCAGAGCCTTGTCGACTTCGCCTCCCGGAAACTCGCGGGCGGTCATCAGCGCCAGATTGAACATGGCTTTGTCGGAGGAATGGAACTGCTCCAGCAGCAACGGCAGTCCCCCTTCCCCTCGTGCCAGAATTGCTCCCCGCGTCGCTTCGATCTTCCGCTGCTGAGGGACATCGGCAGCGCGGACCTGATCATAGATCACCGCGGCGGCGTCCGATTTTCCCGAAAGATGCAGCTGTTCGGCACAGAGTACACATCCTTCAGCGACGGCGGACCGAACTTGGGGAGAGGCCCCCGCAAGGGCCTGGGTGAGCGACGCAGTGGCTGGCTCATTGCCGATACGCCCCAGCGCCACAGCTGCGGCTGAAGCGACCTCGGCATCCTGATCCTTCAGGCGAGCCGTAAGTGACTCGACCGCGCCAGCATCGCGACGAACACCGATCGAGTTAATCATGCCGATGGCCAGTCGGCCCTGCAGCGAGTCTGCAGCTGTCCGCAATGCAGCATCAGCTTCGGGCCCAGGAATCGCTTCGAGAGCGATACGAGCCCACGAAGAGAGCTGGTCGTTCGGCAGAAGCTTGGCCAGTTCGGGGACGGCAGCACTCGTGCCATGAATCGCCAGTTGCTTGCAGGCGATGGCCTTCTCATTCGAGGGGGCGCTGGAGCTGAGTACCGCGAGTAGTTCAGGCTCCTTGTTCGTGGATGCCGAACTCGCTGCAGCTGCGGGAGCCTCAGCTGCACGAACGACGACAGGAGACATGGCAGCGAGCGAGAATATTGCGAGCAACGACCGAAGACAAAGACGGTTCATCGACATGGAAGTAATCCTGAATTCGACTGGACGATGTTTCAGTGGCCCCCGTCGGGCACGCTGGGGAGACTCAACCTGCGGAGTGTTCGAAACGGCGACTACAGCCGCCACGGTTCTCGCAGAGCCTCCGAACGCAGGCGGTTAGCCTCCACATCATCGATGAATTCATTCTTCGTATTGTCGTATCTCACAGTCCGTCCAAGGTGTAGAGCGACGTTGGCGGCGTGGCAAACGATGTGCGCATTGCACGCGGCATCGGCATTCCCCTTCGGCTTTCCTCGCGTCTTCACGCAGTCGAGGAAGTCACGGACATGGAACGTCGCGGGATAGCCGCCGATCTCTTCGACCTTGCGACCGGCGAGCAGTTCGGGTGAGCTGAGGACCAGCTTGCCGCTGTCGCCTGCTTCGACCCAGCCGGTCTCACCTTCGAAACGAACGGGGCACGATCCGAGCGGAATCCAGTCCTTCTCGCGGAAGATCAGCTCAC
This sequence comes from Planctomycetota bacterium, assembly GCA_003669575.1. Classification (GTDB taxonomy): domain Bacteria; phylum Planctomycetota; class Planctomycetia; order Planctomycetales; family Planctomycetaceae; genus TH-plancto1. Next base: position 3,944 of record QWOR01000264.1, read on the forward strand.
ACCCGTTCTCATAGCGGGCAACGAGGTAGCCGTCCTGCGGGGCGTTGTATTCCACAGGGGGAGCGCAGTCGCCGACCGCCCACTGGCACAAGTCGACGCAGTGAGATCCCCACTCCAGCACACCGCCGCCGACCAGTCCGCCACCTTTCTCGAAGTTAAATCCATCGAGCAGCTTCGCGTTAAACGGACGCCAGGCAGCCGGTCCGAGATAGAGGTCCCAGTCGACAATCGACTTGTCGGGCTCGGTCTCGGGAACGAGCCAGCCACTCATCATCGCCTGCATTCCGGCAGGATGTGCGAAGACCTTCTTGAGCTTGCCAAGCTTCCCGGTCCGGGCCAGTTCACAAGCGAACGCATAGTGCGGCAGATTGCGGCGCTGGGTGCCTGCCTGGAAGACACGCCCCGTGCGGCGCATGGTTTCCGCCAGGATCAGGCTCTGTGAGATGTTCTTCGTGACGGGCTTTTCGCAGTACATATCCTTACCCGCCTTGGCGGCATTCATCGCCATCGTGGCATGCCAGTTGGGCCCTGTCGCAATCAGGACGGCGTCGATGTCCTTGCGGTCGAGGATTTCGCGGAAGTCACGATAGGTCGCACAGTCCTGGTTCCCGTGATGCTCATCGGCGATCTTCTTGACGGCCACGCGGCGAGCCTCTTTCACATCACAGACAGCCACGAACTGCACATCCTTCTGCTCCAGAAAGCAGCCCAGGTCGTATGTCCCGCGGTTGCCAATTCCGATCCCACCAACGACCACGCGTTCACTGGGTGCGACAGCTCCGTCTTTCCCCAGGGCCGATGCGGGAATGATCGTGGGAGCTGCAATCGCCGCACCCGCGACGGACAGCGACGCCTTGATAAACCGTCGGCGGGACACACTCGTTACGTGTTTTGACATGATTGCTCCCCAGCAATTGCAGATGGCGTTTTTGAGACGAGATCGTTGAGAGAGATTCTTGTTCAATACTTCAAACGAAACGATACCCGTGAGGGAGCGACTTTTCCAGATCGAACTGTTTCAGGGAAGAGAGCAATCATTGAGTCAGGCGTGTTTTCGGCGCGAGAGACTCGGCGGCCATTCAGGACCGTGATCTGAGTCAGGGAGAGTAATAACGTACGTCCCAACCTGCGAAGCATCGTTCTACTTCTCCGAGTGGAGGCACAGGAGAGAAGATAGTACCGGGACACTGGACCAGGACATCGGGGCTGACACTCGGCCACGTCAG
>QWOR01000057.1 GCA_003669575.1 Planctomycetota bacterium
GTCGAGCCAAAGCTCCAACTGCATCCTGATGTCGAAATGACAATTGACGTTGATCCAATTGACATGCGGTAAAGCCGATCGGCAGAAAATGCCGGTTGGGTAAATGGTATGGTCCCGGGTGTGATGCTCGTTACTGGGGAGTGAATTACCAAGGGATTCATGAGAAGTGTCACGTCAGCGGTTCGAAGAAAATGCCGCGACCTGACTTTGCGGGTCGTGTCGTTCCCCCGACCCCCGTCAGGTTTACCCAGTCGGCACGAGGTGTGCAGAGGAGGAGCCTATGCGGCTGCTCTTTGAGATTCGCTCACCCCGACAGCTCGACAGGGAAGTAAAGTGAAAGGGTGTCTGGAACGAGTGTGGGCTTCGGCCTGCCTTCGTCAGACGAACAAGTGCGCGAGGATTCAACGGGCCCTGTTGAGAATCGGCCCGTTCAGTTCCCGCACCGGGAGCAGACATCCGTCTGCCCCGGGGGAGTCGACAGCTCCCAGCCAGGACGGCCCGCCGTTTGGAGGGTCACAAATGTTTGGAACCACGACTTTACATATGCGTTTGCGTCTGGTGGAACTCACGGTTCTCACGTTGATCTCAGTGGCCGGCTGGTCCATTGCGGAGGATCGTTTCCCCGCTGCGCCTCACGCGGCCCCTGTTGCCAGCGATGTCAGCGCGACCGTGCCTCCTCCTGCGGGAAATGTTGTGGTGGCTCCCGTGTCGGGGCCCACCACCCCCGCAGTTCCGGCAACGCCGACCACACCGGCCCCCGCAGCGAACACTGTCACCGCAGAGAATCCCGTCGACAATGAATCCAACCAATCCACAGCTGTGGCTCTGAACTATTGTCGTGCGTCGTTCCACCGAATTCGGAAGGAGCCGACGCGGGTGGTCCTGTATCAGGAACAGGAGAAGATCCTGAACAACCTGAACCTCGATGCGGTCGACGACCCCGAGGTGATTCAGCTCTACACGGCCGTTCTCGACGAGATCAATCAGGTGGGGGTCGCGGACTATGAACGCAATCTCTATCGCGAGATGCACAAGAACACGATCCAGAAGAAGGTCGCTTGGGACGTGCTGGCCCTCGGGGCTGATGTCGCCACCGCACAGGTCGGGACTGCCATTCGCAATGGGGCCAACAGTTGGTGGGACTATCGGTCGATGGGGATCCAGCGTGAGCAGGACCTGTTGAAGATTGAAAAGGCGCGGATCACTTCTGTCGTGGCCAAGTCATCGCTGTTCATGGACACGTTCTGGAAGCTGGCCCAGAAGAAGAAGATTCCTGATAAGTGGTTGGTTCGAGGCAACGACCTCGATGCTCTCGAAGTCGCGATGCGAGAGCCCAGTCCCGAAGTCCGTTTACGCGTGCTTAAGCGGATGGAAGACTTCATGCAGTGTTACCCACCGTACTGGTACTACACCGGACGGACGCAACAGGAGCAGGGGATGCTGGCCGAGGCGGTGAACACCTACCAGCGTCTGGAGCGGCTGGGCCAGGGACACTTCCGTAAGGATGACATGCTGGCTACGGCTCTCGCGAACGAGGCCGCCATCGAGGACTACAACGGACAGGCTGTGGCCATTCAAACCGCCGACCGGGCGATGAACTATTCCCGCGATGTGTGGGAGGCCAACCTGATCTGTGCCCGCGTGATGGAGCGGAACTCGCAAACCGCAGGGGCGGAAGACGCGATTCTGTGCAACCTCGATACAAGTCTGGAAAGACAGAACAGCCAAGTGTTTCTGGTCTCTCTGTATCAGAAGACAGGAGAGAAGACAAAACTGGTGCAGGTGTTGTCGAATCCACAAACGGTGGCCGAATTGCCTGCACCGCTGCTGTTGAGATGCGCTGCATCACTGGGGGAAAAGGACACCCCTGCGACGGTGATTCCGGCGATCATGGCATCGCTCGATGCTCAGCCGCAGTTCCAATTTGGCAAAGACGAACTGGTCGTGCGAGTTTCATCTGCCTGGCAGCTGCACCTGGCCTCAATGCAGGTGTACTACGACGATGAATCGCTCGGGAAGCCGCAGATCACTGCGCTCAATGGCCAGCACCAATTGCGGTTCTCGGGGCGTGATGACTGGGGGGCTCCGTTCGAGGCACCGTCCAAGGACCTCGCCTTCCGGGTCGAGTTGACATATCCCGATCAGACATCGGTCCAGCTGACACTGCGGCCCGATTCGAACACGAAGTCCAACGTCGCGAGTCGTCCGCTTTTCAGCCGCACAGCTTCGGGCGTATCGACCAGCGGAACGATGCGCATCGCCGATATTCAGATCGGCCAGGATCGAATTGCATTGGGCTCGCAGGGGAAGACCGTCATCCCGACTGGCAATCCGACCCGGATCGAAACTGCCAAGCCCGCTTTCCCGACGAAGGCGAAGTCGACCGAGGAAGAGACTCTGCCCGCGATCGACGCGACGGGCGGGAGCCTGCGCACGAGCTCACTCGAGTGGGATAACTAGTCCAAGTAGAAAATGTGCTGCAAGGCTATGTCCCACACGGTTCGGCTCAATTGTGCCCAGCCGTGGAGTGGCTGCCATCCGCCGCTCGGTGGGTCACGCGAAATCCTCGTAAATCTTGCGACCCAGTAACGCGACGAGAGCCACGCCGCCAACGAGAAGCGAGGCCCCGAGTCGATGTTGCGTATCTGCGGCAAAGACTTCGAGAGCGATGGCCGCTGCCAGTGTGGGGACGATGACCCAGCCAATCGCACCGGGAAACATCTGCTTGCGTCCCGAAGAGCTGCCGCGGCGGATCTCGTTAAAGGCGACCGCGAGCACGACGAGCAGGCCGACAATCTGGCCTTTCCAGTCGTCGGGATTCGTCTTGAACACCTTCGCGACGGCATCAATGACGACCTGCAGAAACAAGACCCCCAGCATCACGCCGGGAATCAGGCCGGTCCCGCCTTGCAGGCTGCATCCACCGACGACCGCAGCTGCGATGGCATTGAGTTCATATCCGACCCCCATGGAGGACGGAGTACAAGTACTGATCTTGGCTGCGTAGAGGACACCGGCGATCGAAGCGGTCACAGAGCCGATGGAGTACGCCAGCCATTTGAGTTTATCGGTGTTGATCCCGCTCAACCGGGCCGCCTCTTCATTCCCCCCGAGGGCATACAGGTGTCGTCCGATGACGGTCCGGTTCATCAGGAGCCAAAGCGATGCTCCCAGGAACAGGAACACCACGACCGGAATCCACCATACTCGCAAGTCACTAAAGAGTGCCGCACTGGCGTTGATCGACTGCACCTTGATCCCGAGCGAGTCGGTAATGCCACCGTTCATGATCTTGGTCAGGCTGCGGAGACCGACCAATGTGGCCAGCGTCGCCACGAACGGCGGCAGCTTCACAATCGTAATCAGCCACGCATGGAGCGTTCCGACGAGGAAACCCGTGATCAACGCCGCGATGATCCCCAGAATGACGACAAGATGCGTCGCATGAGCCGGGTTGGGACGCCCCGACTCCACCGGCGCAAAGACGTATGTGACTAACACGCAGACCGATGCCGAGAAGAGGATCATCGTCCCGGAAGAGAGATCAATCCCTCCTGCGATAATCACAATCGCCGCACCGAGTGCAAAGATCCCGACGAGCGAGGTCTCCTGGGCAATGTCCCGGAAGTTTCGCCACGGCTCGCGAAAGTAGTCCTGGTTGATCAGCGAAGTGATCGTCAGGACAGCCAGAATCGCCACCACGAGCCCCAGCTCGTTACGGAATCGCGAGAAGAGACTCTGTGAGGGTGCGGTCATCGCGGGTGCTACCTTATCTCATGCGCATGAGAGGCGTCTGATGATCGCGATCTGGCCCGCGATTTTCCCTCGACGCCGCGAGGGTGGGAGAACTCGTCCCATTCACTGACTCAGGCCTGTTCAGGAATTCACAAGGCCACGTTCAGCCAGCCACGCCTTGAAGTCCTTGAGATAGAAGAACTTGGTGTCGGGGTTGAACGAATCCTTCTTCACGGGCGATTTTTCGTCGGGCACAACCACACGCAATTCGGTGGCGTAGACATCGCCGTTCTCTTCCTTAAAGGTCTTACTTTCCGGGTCAAAGCTGGGGTAGGTCTTCTGGAAGGTGGCGTAATCCTTCTCCAGATAGGCCTTCATCAGTTCAGTTCCAAGGTAACCCATCTGGTAGGGGTTCTGCACGACCATGGCGTCGATGCCGCCCGCCTCCATGTCTTCGATGGCCGCTTGAGCGGCGTCGAAGACAACGACCTTGGTCTTCTCGCGAACACCACGATCCTTCACCACCTGGGAGATCGCGTGAGCATTGTATGCCCAGATCCCGACCAGGCAGTTCAGTTCCGGGAAGTTGTTGAGGGCGGTCTTCACGTTCTCCTGAGCGAGACTCAAGTCGGCCTGGTCAGTGAGTGAGGTCTTCAATTCAAAGCTCGCTCCCGCTCCCTCGCCGAAGCCGCCGATTCGCTGGATCGCGTTCATCACGTCGTCCTTGCCGACGAACGTGGCGTACTGTCCCTTCTCTAGCAGACCCTTGGCACACTTTCCGAGTTCCGCGCCGGCGACCTGATTGTTGGTACCGAGATAGGCGACCCGCGTGTCTTTGAACTCCGGTGCCATGTCAGAGTCGATACAGAAGACCGGGATACCCTTCTTCTGCAGCTCTCGCATGCCTTCGGCGATCGCCTGGTTCGAGGCATTCACGGGCGAGATCGCCACAGCTGCAATGTCGGTCTGGCTGGCGTACTGCTTCAGCTTGTTGATCTGAGCATCTTCGGTGAAGTCGGGCTTGTCCATTGCCACCTTGTAGCCGGAGTCAGCCAGCTTCAAGTCCTTTTCGGCCTTTTCCATCCCTCGGAACATCGCGTCCCAGAACGGATCGTCGCCGTTCACCAGCATCATGATTCGCTTCGGCGCGGAAGCTGCCCCGCCCGACGAGGGTGTCGGAGCTGCAGGCTGATCGGGAGCCGCAGGCGTGCCGGGTTCAGGGGCTTTGGAACAGGCACTCAGACCACAGGCCAGCAGAGCGAACAGAGCCCAGTGACGGAACATTTGGCGACGACTGATGGAGAGCGCAAACATCGGAATTCCTCGAATGAACTCATCGCTGTGAGGTGACACCGCCAGCGGGCTCACGCACATCTCTCCCGCAGGGAGAAGCTGCGCATGGACAAAAGCGATGCATCTGTGAGAAGGGGTAA
>QWOR01000016.1 GCA_003669575.1 Planctomycetota bacterium
GGAGATTGATGGGGAACAGGCGAAGGACACCGAACGCCGGAAACTGGCCGAAGACCTGGCTAAACGTCAACAGCGGATCCAGTCCGCGACGTATGATTTGTCGACAGGCAGGAACAAGTAGGACGTGGGGCATCGGCAACCGCCTGCTTTCGCAGGTCGGTCTTGTGGAATTGTCCCAGCTTCGCACATCATCCGAGTCGAACAGCGCGAGTGACTCAACCTGAGGGCATGCCCGTGAATTGCCGACAACGATTGCAGCGACTTCTCGTAGTTGTGAGCTTGGCCAGTAGTCTGTGCGTGGGCCAGGTCTACGCAGCCGCCACGGTGTACGCTCCGGCATCGGTCGAGAAGTGTCGTGAACTGGTCCGGAAATCACTGACCAGTCGAGCGGTGACACTCGATCAGATCTCCGCGATCATCCAGTCGACGCTCGGCTCGCTTCCCGAGAACGCATCGCTGTCGAGCCGGTTCGATGCCGTCATCAATGCCTACGCTCAGGCCGACTCCGAAACGCGGCAGATCGTCGAGGCCATCGCCGCAGTCGACGCCACGTCAACGGTCGACTCTGCGGTGTTTCAATCGCGACATGATGATTTGTTCTACATCAATAATTTGCGGCTGTTGTATGCCCGGACTCTCTCGGGCTGGAGCCGTTATGACGAGGCGTTAGAGGCCTACTCGGAAATTGATCCCCAGCATGTCGTCGATCCGGCCGGGGCACTGTTTCACCGTGCGGTTTGCGAGACAGCCTTGCTTCAAAGGGACGCGGCACTGACTTCGCTGGATCGCCTGCTGCACGAGACGGAGCAGACGCCCGCGCGGTATGTGACTCTGGCCGAACTGATGAAAGTCGATATGGAGAAGCTCGAAGAGAAGTCACTCGACGAAGTGTCCCGACAGATGGAAGATGTCAGGCGTCGACTTGCTCTGGGGCATGCGGGGCAGAGGGTGCAGCGTGTCGAAGAGAAGATCATTGCCACGCTGGACGAACTGATTAAGAAGGCTGAACAGCAAGGCGGTGGCGGAGGAGGCGGTGGGGGAGGCAAACAGTCGCCCCAGAATGGCGGAAAGCCACAGGGGGCCGATCAGTCATACCTCGGCGAAGGGAAAGAGGGCGAAGGGGAAGTCGACCCGAAGAACGCCGGACACAAAGACGGCTGGGGGAACCTCCCTGAAAAGGCCCAGGCAGCTGCCAAGAACATGCTCGATCAGAAGTACCCGGCCCACTATCGCCAGGCGATCGAGCAGTACCTGAAGAAGATTGCGGAACGCGAAGCTCCCGTCGCTCCGTAGTCGGGCATCAAGCCACATGCATTTGAGCCAGTAATAATTGCTCGCTCGTTTCATGTGCCACCCGAGTGACGGTGACGAGCGGTCGGTTCTGAAGCAGTCGTCCACCCGATACCGGGTGAACGACTCTCTTCACAAAACCAACTTCAGAATGCCCCGTCTGGAACGGCGGGAATAAACGCTTTCCAGGCGGAGTACTTTTGCAGCATCAGCTGGCGGCTGACCAGTGGGTTTCGCTTGGGGCGAACCGGTTCGCTGAGCAGTCGCATTCCCGCTTCGTGCGGGGTACGACCCCCTTTGCGAACGTTACAGGTCAGACAAGCGCAGACCACATTCTCCCACGTGTCCGGGCCGCCCTTGCTCCTCGGCATCACGTGGTCGAGGCTGAGGCGTTGAACGGAGAACCGCCGTGCACAGTACTGACAGCGGTGTTCATCCCGCAGGAAGACATTCCGACGGTTGAACTTCACTGTGTTCCTCGGCACGCGATCGTACTTCAGCAACCGGATGACCCGCGGCACTTCGATCTCGAAGTTGACCGCCTGGATCCAGTCCTCGTGGGGGTCACGCAGTCCGAGCTCCTCTTTGAGCCTGGAGTGCTCCAGCCAGGAGGCAAAATCGTGGCTGGTGTAGTGGCCGTTGTCGACCTGAACGACTTCAGCCAACCCTTTGCACAGCAAGCAGAACGCACGCGGTGAGGAGAAAATATGGACCGGGACAAAATTCCGGTTCAATGCCAACACACTGGCCTGCATCGCGCTCGATCCGGTCCGAAGCGATTTCTTCGGAGCGGCTCCAGCCGGTGTGTCCTCATCCGCGAAATGGGCTGACGATGCAATCATCGCGCTTCCCGTGAGCAGGAGAACGTTCAGCGAGGGACGCCGAACGCAGTGATTCTAAGCAGGTCGTTCGATGCGGACAACCGCTCCGATACTGAAGTTCGCCGATGATTGATTTCTCGGTGAGTTTGTTTGAGGTCGCCCGCGCTGATATTGTTTCGAATTGCTGTTCTCGTATGAGGATGCGCATCTATTCTTGCCTTCAATCTGAAGTCATTCATCCCGGATTCTTGCAGGATCATCCCGTGTCGACACAACCCGACTCTCCCATGGGGGGTGAGGCGTCAAACGCCTTGCCACAATCAGCGAACTCGCCCGGAGAGACAGCTGCGTATCCCGAAGATCAGCTTCCCGAATATGAGCCACTGACTCCCGAACTCGTGGAAGACGAGGCGATTCGTGGCGACTTCGTGATTCGCTGGGCCGTGGTTTTGCTGGCCTTGCTGTTCGGCTGGACGCAGATTGACGATACCTCATTGCTGGTACGCATCCGCAATGGACAGCAGCACCTGCTGCCCTTTGGGAATGACACGTTCTCAGCCAGTGCGGGTGACCGGCCCTGGGCGAATCTCGCCTGGCTGTATGACCCGATTCTGGCCGGTGTGTATGGAGTCCTCGGGGCGAGCGGACTCACCATGCTGGGGGCGGTCATGGCCGCGCTGACGTTCTGGAGCCTGTCGCGGATCAGCGTGAAAGGGGTTTCCACATGGTGGGGATCGGTCTGCGCAGCGATCGCTCTGGTGGCTGTGTTTCCCCAGCTGGTCCCGGGGCCGACGGGAATCACTCTCCTGGGAGTGACCGTCGTGACCTGTTTGCTCTATCAGTGGTCTGAGGATCGCAGCGAGCGCTTTCCCTGGGCCTTGCCGGTGACGATGTGGTTCTGGAGCCAGCTTGACCCGCGAGCCTATATCGGAGCCATGATCGTTCTGCTCTATGCGCTGGGCTGGGTGGGTCTGCGCGGGAAGGTGGACGGCGAATCTCCAGGCAAGACGAAACGTCTGTGGAAGATCACGGGTGCCTGTCTGCTTGCCTGGGTCCTGCATCCCCTGTTCATGCATGTCGTGCGGTCGCCAATGACCGCTTACCAGATCGAGTACCCCGAACTCCGGGCCTACCGGGGCTTTGACTGGCCTCAGGTGTGGCAATGGTTCCCGGTCTACTCGCCCGAGTTCAACACATTTCGCGACGTATTTGCGCTGGCGGGGCTGGTGCTCTGTGGTCTGGCTGTGCTGACGTTGCTGTTGAATTTCAAGCGGATCACGTGGGAATGGGTACTGCCCTGGGTCGGTGTTGTGGCACTGGCTGCCTTCGGTGCGCATCAGTTACCGGTGGCCGCTCTGCTCAGTTGTGTGCTGATCACATTGAATGCCCAGCTGTGGTATCGCGGCACGTTTTCGCAGCAGTACACGGTCGACACGATGCCTCTGGCGTGGAATCGTGGTGGTCGAGCGATCACCGTCATGTCCTTGCTGCTGCTAGGGCTTGTGGCCAGCAATGGCATGCTGATGGGCCGCGATGGACGCCGCATCGGATCGGGCTTCTCACCCCTGATGAAGGCCAACATCTCCGGTGCCGAAAAGCTCGTGAGCGAAGTGGCCTCGAAAGAGGTCTTTAACTTCCGGCTGGAGCAGGGTGACCTGCTGATCTGGGCGGGCCTCAAGCCCTACGTCGACCGGCGGATTTCATTGTATGCCCAAGCCCCGGAGAACCTGCTGAAGAAGCATCGCGAGCTGCGTCTGGCGCTGCTGACACCAAATGAAAAAGTTCCGGAACGCGGAAAGCCAGATCTCTGGAAGAAGGAGTTCGAGCGACTCCACATCAACCAGGCCATCCCGCGACTCTCCGGCCCCTCGCCCGATTACCTGACGATGGTCGACATGAACAGCCAAGGGTGGTCACTCACCAGCCTGCAGTCGTTTGGGGCTGTTCTGTCGCGTCCCGACAGCCCCGATGAGGCGTTTCAAAAATACCGGAAGGATCACCCCGACGTTGACTTCGTGAAGCAGGCGTTTCGGACCGAAGCTCCCCAGTCTCCAACGACCGATGGACCTTGGATTTTTCCACGTCGTCCCACCATCTACGACAGGTATCTCTGGCAGCCACAAACGTCGCTCAGCGAGCCACTTCAGCTGGCGTCGCACGAGAACGCTCTGATGCGTTTACTCGGAGGTAACCCACAAATGGGTTACACCGCCACGGCGTTGGCCTTGTCCGCGTTGCGGCATGCTCGCCAGGGGATCATCCTCGATCCACAGTCTGCAGTCGGTTACAACCTGCTCGCACACTCGGCGTACAATCTCTATCAGACCGATGTGGATCTGGGAGCGAATTTTGGTGTCGCCTATCCAAGCAACGTCTGGCTTTATCAGGCCTTGAGCGCTTACCAGCACTCGGTCCAGCTCGACCCGGGAAACGCAACGACCCGAGAAGAACTGGCGACATTGTTGTTGAAGCTCCAGAAACGCGACCTGGCCCTCAATCACATGGTCGAGCTGTATCACCTGACCGGTAACTACTCCACATTGTCTCCGAACGACCCCCGATTCAAACAGGTCACCCAGGTCAACCAGAACGTCGTGACCGAACTGAAACGTCACGTGAAGAAGGTTACGGAAGCGGCGCTGAAGGCCAAGGTGGATGGCGGAACCTGGGAGAAATCATTGCAGGAAGCGTTGAATGGTCAATGTCCCGCCCTGGCCCTGGAGTATCTGGAGGCCAACCGCGTCGAAGTTGCGAAGAAGCCACAGAATGAGAGAGTCGCGTTGCAAAAGCTGCAGGTGGGACTCCTGCTCGATTGCGGCCGGAACGAAGACGCTTTGCAACAGGCGGAATCACTGGAGAACATGCTGCCGAAGTCGGGGCCCGAGGCGGCTCAACCCTTCGTCACTGAGATTCGCAGTCTGACCGCGTTGGCGAATCTGTCGAACGGGAATAACACCCGCTTTGAAGAACTCATCCAGATGGTGTCTCTTGCCAGTTCGGAATCGGCAGTACGAGGGATCGTGGATCAGGCTCCACTCGCTGTTGCAC
>QWOR01000086.1 GCA_003669575.1 Planctomycetota bacterium
GGGAATTTGCCTTTCCCCATGTTGAAGCTCATGTCGGTGTAGGGAGGCGTCGGACGCGTGACGGCATCGGCCGCTTTGTCGCGTTCAGTGGGGGTCAGATTGGTGTACTTCCGCGTCAGCTTGTCGACTTCCTGGGCCCAGACATCATGGGCTTCCCAGGTGACTTCGGTCTTCCCCATCCAGAACGGGGAGATTTCGACTTCGACCTGCGGGCCTTCGTCGGCATTGCGGCCTTCTTCCGAGGCAAGGCTGCCCATCGTGAACTTGCCGCTGGGAATTGGCAGCATGTCGAATGTCACGCCAGCGTGTTCCAACAGCTCGGAGTAGGTTTGCATCTCCTTCTCCGTGGCAGCATTCGCATTCTTCACCGTCAGGGGCGTTACCTTTTTGAACTCCTCGGCCGGGGAAACCGAGCTGAGCACGACCAGTAGACCGGCACCGAACAACGACACACCACGCATTGGCAACACCTCTTGGACCTCGTATTGCTCTGCTGAGCAACATCAATTGACGAGTATTGATCTTACCCGTTCAAACGACCAATGTCTTGCCAAAAAGACTGCCGGACCAGTTTCACCTGGCATTTGCTGTGGCGTGCCAAAGTCGCTCAACCTGTGACGTTCACGCACTTTGGAGCATTAGGACGCGTAGCGGCGCGATAGCTTAAGGGCAGCGATGGTACGGAGCAGCCCCGTGCTATTCCTCCAGCAATGCCACATCCATTTCTCCCATGTCCTTCTGGCTCGTCTCTTCGGCCAGATAGACCGAGAGCCACGTGATTGCGCACATTCCCGCCATGTAGACTGCCACGGACCAGGCGTTCTGGTGGCTCCACTTCAACAGGGCTGTGGCCACCATCGGGGCCAGACCACCGGCGATGGGAGACGCCAACTGGTATCCCAGCGACGCTCCCGAATACCGCACCCGCGTTCCGAACAATTCCGCGAAGAACGCTGCCTGCGGCGCATACATCATCGCATGCAGGGCGAGTCCGATGGTAATGGCGACTGTGATCCACAGACTCGATTTCGTGTCGATCAGCAGGAAGAACGGCCAGGCGAACAGTCCCATCAGGACCGTCCCTGCCATGTACACCATTCGTCGTCCGACGAGATCCGAGACCCAGCCAAAGAACGGAATCGTGAAGAAGTTGATGGCGGTGCCGATCAGAATTGCTTTCAGAATCACTGGCTGGGAAAGCCCCAGCTTCTGCGTGGCATAGGTCAGCACGAACACGGAGATGATGTAGTAAGACGCGTTCTCGCCGAATCTCGCCCCCATGGCCAGCAGTACATTTTTGGGGTAGTGGGTAATCACTTCCCAAATCGGCAGTGAGGCTGGCTTCTTCGTTTCCGGCTGATCGTTCTCCTTGGCGTTCTGCAGTGCGGTGAAGATCGGGGCTTCCATCACCTTGGTCCTGATAAAGAGTCCCAGCCCCAGCAATACAACTCCCAGCAGAAACGGAATTCGCCAGCCCCAGTTGAGGAAAGCCTCTTCGCTCAGCCACCAGGTCGTCAGAGTGAACACTCCGTTGGCGAGCAGCATTCCGGCTCCCACGCCCGCCTGAACCAGGCTGGCGTTCAGTCCGCGTCGTCCCTTGCGGCTATGCTCGACAGCCAGCAGAACCGCGCCGCCCCACTCGCCGCCGACGCCGAATCCCTGCACGAACCGCAGACAGACGAGAATAATCGGTGCGGCAACCCCGATCGTGTCGTAGGTCGGGAGCATTCCAATCAGGCAAGTCGCTGCTCCCATCATGACCAGTGTCGTGACGAGGACCGACTTCCGGCCGATCTTGTCTCCGTAGTGGCCAAACACGATTCCACCAATGGGGCGAGCAAAGAACCCCACCGCGTTCGTCGCAAAGGCCAACATCGTGGCCGTTTGTGGATCGAGGTTTGAAAAGAACAGCTTGCCGAATACGAGCGCCGCAGCTGTGCCGTAGAGGAAGAAGTCGTACCACTCGATCATCGTTCCGAGAAAGCTCGCGAACACAACGCGGCGAATGGTGGCATCATCGATTGGCGCGGACGGAGACTCACTAGCCATACTTACTTCCCCAGAAGTGAAACATGAAGGGAGATAAAGAATGGCGGCGATGATGTCAGACCGCAAGTCCGCCGACATGTCTCTTGATTCGGCGTGCAATCCAAAGATACCACACGAGGCGTACGTGGATACGATCTGTAGGCGGTATCTCTGGGGTCTCAGAGCAGGTTCAGCTTCTGTGGCCGCGACTCTGGCGGGCGACAGCAGGCATCGCACAGTCCGGTGACTTCCAGCCGATGCCCGTCCATGCGGAAACCGTGCTTGGAGGCGATCTCTTCGAGGGCCTTGCTGATGATGCTGGCCTGAAACTCGGTCAGAGATCCGCATTTTCGGCAGATCAGATGATCGTGCTGAGGGTATCCGTAATCGTGTTCGTAAACGTCCCGGTCTTCCTGGCGAGCGACCTTGCGAATCAGGCTCGCCTCCTCCAGTTGGGAGAGCGATCGGTAAATGGTCGAACGACTGACCCGGCGGCCATCGGTTTTCTGTGCGAGTCGGCTGATCAGCTGTTCAGCGTCGAAATGTTCGTGATAAGCGAACACTTCTTCGACGATGATGCTGCGTTCCCGCGTCAGCCGTAACCCCTTGGTGGCAAGGTACTCACGGTACTTTTCGGACGGAGAGACAGAGACGCTGACATTGGCGAGAGCAGCTTGCATGACACGAACCGGGCTGGATGTTGTCCCTTGGAAATCTGGTGAATGATTGTAGCAAGTCCGATCGGGAGAGCGTAATCAAAGTGCATGTCCTCGCCATCGCGCGGCGAGGCAATCAGGCGATCGTCGAAGTTTATTCCTCCTCGGTCGGAATCGGTCGACGCATAACCACGGGCCAGGTGTACTGCAGGCCGGGATCATCCGGCGAGTTGCGAATCACCTGGCCCACCACTGCCGCGATCAGGAAGCTGGCAAGGTAAGGGACCCCGGTTGTCAGCGTGATCGTCGGTTGGTAGCTGGTACCGAATAGGATCTGCCAGTAACTCCAGAGGAAGGAGATCACCACACTGCAGGCCACCGCGAACTTCACCACGGTGCTGTTGCACTTCAGGAACATGCCGATGAGAAAGAGTGACGCCAGTGGGCCAAGAAACATGTTGAAGGCGGGGGCCATCAGATCCACGATGTTGCGTCCGGAATTCTGTGCCAGGTAAGCCACGCTGCACGCCAGCGCCGTAACGATGAGTCCCACGGTCCCCGAGATAAAGCGGGCGAACCCAACGTCCGACAGCAGGGGTTTGCGGTTTGGCCGCAGCTTGCCATAAAGATCTCCGGCAAACACGGCGCTGATGCTGTTGACCCCTGAGACGAGAGTCTGCATCGCATCGCAGACGAGAACGGCCAGAATCACTCCACCCACGCCGGCCGGTAACTGATGTGCAAAGAAGTGCGGCATCACTTTGTCACCCTGCTTCACAATGGTCTGGCCATTCTCGACGACAAAGACCCCCGCAGGGAGATAGGTCGGGTTTTGAAGATAGAACGCCAATAAGGCGAGGCCACAGAGGGCCAGGAGCATCCCGATCGTGACATCCGTGATTGCGGCGACGAGATAGCTACGTCTGGCGGACTTGAGCGATGTGGTGGAGAAATAGCGTTGCAGGACAACCTGGTCCGCTCCGTGGGTACAAATGATCCAGAAGAAGCTGAGCAGCGAGGCCGTGAAGACCGTCATCCGGACCGTCGGGTCGAAGCTGAACAGGATCGGCGTCTTGTGCGATGCGGAGTTCTGAGCGGCGATTTGCCACCAATCCATGGGGCCGGTTCCAGTGGTCCAGACGACATACCCCAGCGTCATGATTGTTCCACCAAACAGCATCACTGACTGGAGGACGTCGTTCCAGATCGCGGCCCGGAAACCTCCCATGCTTCCGTAGATCGCAGCGGAAAGGCCCACAGCGATGATGACCCAGTACAAGAATGAATCCCGGATCAAGGTCGGCACAGCGGCTGTCGGGTAGAGCCACTGGGCTATCGGATCCACAGCATCTGCGGGAAACAGTGTCCCGACCATCTGTGTCAGAGCGAGCGATCCGACATACGTCACCATCGACATCCAGCCCAGCCGCAGCAGCAGGAATAGCAAGCTGCCGATGATGCGAGTCTGCACGTCGAATCGGCGCTCCAGATATTCGTAGGCACTGGTGAATTTCAGCCGCATAAAGAACGGTACCCAGACAAACAGCACAACGGCCATGCTGAACGGCAGCGACAGATACTGGGCAAACATGGCGGCGCCGTTTTTGATCATCTCTCCAGGCACGCCCATGTAAGAGATGCTCGACATCAGCGTCGCCAGCACGCTCAGGCCGACAGCCATCCACGGCATCCGCCGCCCACCGAGAAAATACTCGCTGGTGTTGGACTGGCGTCGGGAAGACCAGACCACGATGGTCATGGTGATGATGAGATAGATCCCCAGCGCGACGAAATCAATCCACTGTAACCCGCCACGGGGAGCAGGAGCGGTCTGGACTGCGAGTTGTGCCATACTGAGACAGGTTGTATGAATCATGCGTCACTTGAAGTGAGTTTGTGGAGACTCCATCCTCTTCGGGAATCGGCAAGGTAGCCGTGGCCGCGCGTTACCAAGTTACTGCTTCGTCGAGTATTGCTGCCACTCTGCCGAGTGAAGAAGATCGATGTGAAGTTGGCGAGTGCTGACTCCGAAAGCGATCAAGCCCATCTGACTCGCCCGTTACAGATTGCAAAGCCAGTGTGACGAGTCACGCCGACGGGGGGCGGTTTTGCCAAACTCACTCGCAACCCCTGCCGTGTTGTGAACGAGGTCCTGTTGGAGATGGCAAGAGCGTGGTAGTGGAGGAATTGTCGGGCGAATTACACACCCCATACGCGGTTTAACGATTGCATCTGAGGTATACAATGTTGTGGGTTTTTGAATGAGAGAGAGGCGAGGCAGCGAACCAGGAGCCTGGGAATATGAGGGGGAATTCGACGAACAAGCTTCCCCATCAACATCATCAGAGACCCGCGAAATCACTCATCGCCTGGCCGTTTAGACTGGGGAAGGCGGATGCGGTCAGTCCGGTCGATCTGCATGACGCGGCCGTTCTGGACGATGATGCTGACCTGGCCGTATTGCAGGCCGGAA
>QWOR01000037.1 GCA_003669575.1 Planctomycetota bacterium
ACCCAGCGTATCGATCGGAGACGGAGGTGCGTTCTTCTTGACGGCAGGCCACAGCACAACCTCCCGGATCTTGGAGGTCTTGGCCTCGCCTTTGGCATCGAGACTCGACAGGCAATACAACTCGCTACCGAACTGCACGACGACAAACTGGCCAAACGCCCATCCCGCTTTGATGGCGGGGTACTGTTGCCACAGATTCCGCCTGCCACCGGGGAGTGACAACGCCCACGATCGATGGACCTTGCCGAGCCCCGAGAACTGCAGCTGGCGGGTCGCGTACGTCAGATTCAGGTGGTCGAAGATTGAGCCACGTTCCGATCTCACCGGAATCAGCTGCTGGTTCTCCGGTTCCCGACTCGACTCGATCAGACTGACAATCGGCTCTCGCTCAGGCCAGGTCGTGCGGCGGTCGCGGTCGATGCTCTTGAGCACCAGTGAGTTCTCTGGCAACTGCTTGACCAGTTCATCAGCTGTCTGATTTCCTCGCACCGCGACTGCCGCGAATTGACGTTTCAACTGCTCGATGAATCCGGCCGCGTTCCCCCACTCCCCGCGCGCCATGTGCAACTCCACCAGCCGCCACAGCGCTGCCGCAGCTGTCGTACGATCTTCGTGCGTGGACAGGTGCCGCAGGCTCAACTGCTGTCGGGCCAGCTCGCTGAGTGTCTTCCACTGCAGCGGTCGTTCCTTGGCAGGCGGCGGGAGAAAGCTCAGCTGTTCCAGTGGTTGTGTCAGTTCGTCGAGCACGGTGGAATCTCGCCCAGCCCATTCTCGATACGCCACTTCCAGTTCCGTTTGCTGATCGGGCGGGGTTCGCTCCCAGAGTTCCTGCAGGGCTCCGCGTAGAGCTGCATCGAGCCTTACAGTGCGGTCTACGGCGGCTTCCACTCCCAACTCAATCTTCCCCCAGCGGGCATGCGCCAGCTCGGTCTCCCAGTCGGCTGGTTGCAACTCCAGCAAACGTAGCACTTGTTTCAACGCCGAAAGATTCTGTCCCGTTCTCATCGCGTTCTGCAGGCTGCGAAATGTGATCTCGCGGACTTGTTCGGGAGTCATGGACCAGCTTTCTGCCCATTCCGAAATCGGCAGTGTCATTGGTTCGTCCGACTCCAGGGCCTTCGCCACTTCAGACAGAGCCAGAGTGACACGAGCTGCCTGCTCGCCCGCCGGAGCTGTCTTGATCCAGTCATCCAGAGCGGCCGCCCAAGGTTGTGACTGACCGGCCTTCCACACGAATTCATTCGGGGTACGACCAGAGGTCGGGCTCGCTGCCTCGGTACTTGCAGGTCGTAACGCAACCTCGTTGACCCGAGTGACGAGGGTGTGACCGCTGAGAGGAAGACTGTGTGAGAGTGTCAGCTCCGCTTCCCCGTGAATCTGGTGTAACGTTCCCGCCGCATAAAGCCTGGGCTGGTCAGCTGCCGCCGCCTGAGACACCGTCGCCATTCCGGACTGGGGGCTCCAGTCGATCTGCTCTCCATTGACCAGAGTGAGCCGACAGACCGCTCCCAGCCAGGCCGAAGAGGTGACTTGCTCGGGCGTCAAAAACTCACGCTCGACGCTCCCGTCTTTCAATCGCAGTGATCGAGCCATCCCGGCTCCTTCGAGAACCACTCGCTCGTCATCACCACCCACCACGGCCCGGGTTCCCGCAATCGGAACCTCCCATTTCAACTCTCCATTGGAGATGTCGAGGCAGCGCAGCCGATTCGTCTCCGGCGATCCGTAGATGACATTTGTCCCCAACCGGACCAGCTGAGGCTGTTCCCACCCCGCCATCCAGGTCCAGCCCGACTTGTCGACCGGCGGCATCAGCAAACCCTGAGCGATGAGGACATCATCCCGACTGTGTCGGAAGCCCCACTGCAGCTGTCCGCGATACATGTCGAACGCCGCGATGCCACCGGCTCCCGTCGCACAGATGGCCACTCCATCGTGCCAGATGATGGGGCACGCTTCCGACATTCGGCGTCGATCGTCGGACAGATGAGGAACCTCGCCCAGGGCGCTGGCTCCGTCGACGATGCCAGTTGCGGGATCCAATCGCAGGATCTTCAATTGCTCCAGATGCTGGATGACGGCATAGAGACTCTTGCCATGATTGACCGGCGGCCCGAGAAAGTAGGTGAACTGTGATTGGCCAGGTTCCCAGACCTCATGCGACTTCCATTGGACTGAACCATCCGCGAGCGAGTAAGCCACAAACGTCATCTCCGGAACGGGGACGCGATCCGCTTCCGGGGGCAGGTTGTTGTTGGGGGCTGGCTGCGCCTGCGGTTCCGGCTTCCCCGGAGTCACCGGCGAGTACTCAACCGTGTAGACCCGTTCTCCGTCGCTAGTGATCTGACCCAGAATTGAGTTTCTCAGGACGCGATGTCCCAATTGTGACCTCAGTGAGATGATCCGGTTGCCGTCAGCCTTGGTCTCTCCCATCTGGACAATGCCGTTCACCGTGGGGTCAGCGATGGATTTTCGCCACAGGACCTGTCCATTCACTCGATCCACGCAGATCAGTTCGGTCAGTGAACGCCAGACGATGTGCTGCTTGAGGATCAGCGGACGCATGGAGAGGGACGGGTGGACCCCCTGTCGCGACAGGTTGTCGAGAACCGTTCCGAGCATGACCCGGACAGCCTCGGGGAGATCCGAAGGAACCCTCCAGGCTGTCTCTTCCGTGGCTGGAGGTGTCAGTGTTTGAGGTTGGTCCTCGCCCGCTGGCAACGGTCCGACCGGTGTCACACCAGCTGGGTTCGAGAACCGCGACACCAGTGCGTCCGCCTGTTCCGCAGCGCCAACTTCGACCAGGGCCTGCCGCCACAGGGCGAACATCAGCGGGCTTTGGGTCGCTGCCTGGTGAGGATCGGGGCTGCGATCAATCCACCGGCTGGCCGCCTGGATGACGGCGTCGTATCGACCATGATCGTAGAACTGCGTCACCAGCGTCTCGACGCACTCGCGGGCCGCGGGAGTAAACGGGTAGCGAGCGGAGATCGCAGCCACTTCCGGAAAATCAGCATCAGCCAGGGCGTCTTTCAGCTCGCCAGCTGCTTTCACTTCGGTCTGTCGTCGGAACTGTTCTCTGAGTTCTTCTGGACCGTTTCGCAGAATCCCCGCAGCCTCATCACGCACATCTCGCAGCGACGAGCCCACTTGAATGTTGTGTGGCTCGGGCAGGGCCAGCAACTCGGCCAGAATCTGCACGGCGTCCACACTGCGGCCCAGAGTGAAAGCCGTCTGCGCCCCACGCAGTCTCGCTTCCATTTCTCGATCACGTAGAAACACGATCGATCGTGAGAAGCTTCCCTGCAGATCCGGATCATTTTCTTTCTGTGGTTTGGCCTCCGCGGGAGCCGCATTCGGCTGGGGGGGATCCTGCGAGTAAGCGGTAAAGGAGATTCCAGTGACCAGCAGAACCAGAATCAGCCACCGCCCGCGTGGCCGACGTAAATGACCCGCGAAGAACGAGGGATGCAGTATGCCCCCGGAGGTGCGACGACAATCAGACGGCATGTGGTTCATGAACCCCTCACGGTTTGATCTCTCATCGCGACGAAGCGCTCGTCTGATTACATCCCCAGAGCCCGACGTAGTTCATCCAGCTGGTCTGTCAGATGAGCCAGTTTCTCTCTCAGGGCTGACATCTCCCCGGCCATGGCGACTTGCTGCTGCTTGAGGTCTTCCAGCTCTCCCGACGAACTGGCCCACGTGACCGGTTCGTCGTCCACAACTTCATCACTCACGCTCGGGCTCGCTGAGAAGTGACCCGGTGCAAGCTTCTGCCCCTCGCCATCCAGATAGAATGTGTGGTCCACCTCGACCCCGCGCCGGTCCAGCGGTCCGTTCGACTGAACAAAGCCTTGCGTCTGCAGGTCCGCCAGTGCCGCTCGCAGCGTCTCCTGATTCTCAATCGGAGTCATCCGGCTGGCCCGCGTTCGCAGTTCTCCGGGCTGTTGCCGTCCACGCAGCAGGAGTTCCGTTATGATCGCCAGCTGAACTTCGCTGAACGTGTATCGCTTCCGCATGTAGTGCCGGAATCGCTCGGCCCGCCCGCCGTCCGTATGCACGACAGCTGCGACGCCGACCTCGCGCAGCTCGTCGAGGATGTCCCGCACCTGCTCCTCGGAGTAATTCGTCACCGGGTCGCGGTTGTTCTTCTGATTGCACCCCGACGTGCATGATTTGACGGTGAGCGGATATACATCCGGAGTGGTGAAGGCTTTCTCCAGCAACACCCCCAGCACTCGCCGCTGCCCACGCGTGAACTGCTTCGGTCCCGGCACCGTATTGTCATCCAGACTCGTCGCTTCCATCGGTGTTCCTGTGTGTCTTCTCGTTTGATCCGTCAAATACGAGTCTGACGTGAACGTTATGACTTTCCAATATGCAGGTCGAGAGGAACCACGGCAGGCCCGGTCGCCTCGACCGTTCCCACCTCGCGCCGTCCCAGCAACGACGGAGCAGACTTCGCCGAGTGGTCCCGTCCGTCGTACACCGCGAAGTCATTGAAGAACAGCTTCTTCGCAATCCAATAGGCCCAGCTCTTCTCTGGGACCGCTCCTGCCGGGTTGTACTGTGACGGACGTACCTGCATCGCATTCAGCTCGGCCATCGCGGTGGCCCGCACGGTGCCGTCCTTCGCCGTGTGCTTCGTCACCAGATTGGCCAGCAGGTCGGGTCGCTCCAGCACGATGCACCCCCGAGTCGTGTCTCGTGCCAACTCACGGAAGTCTTTCAGGAACGGAGACTCAAACTTTTCGACCAGCGATTTCGACTCATCATGAATCGAGTCAGTCACAAACTGCACGATGGGGCAGGGCTCAATTCCCCCCCACGGGTTGATGTGGTGCGTGATACCCGTGGCGGCGGGGCACAGTGCCTGCCCCGCATGGTCGTAGTACGCATCGACGAACACAATCGGCTTTTTCGCCCGCATCTCGACCACGAACTTCCGAATTCGCAGCATCTCCTCGGGCGACAGGCACAGCTGTTCGTTCGCGTCAGGGCCCATCGGGCGGTAGACGTGGAACCAGGTGTAAAACACTCCCATCTCGATCAGTCGGTCGACCCATTTCTCAGTGACCAGATCGTCGATGTTCGTCTTGCAGACGCTGGTGCAGACCCCAGTGAAGACCTTGTTCTTCAGGCAGTTCTCGACC
>QWOR01000063.1 GCA_003669575.1 Planctomycetota bacterium
AAGCTCGACAAAGGGTTCACACACCTGTTCCTCGTGACCTTCAAGGATGAGGCCGGACGCGAGAAGTACCTGCCCCACCCGGCCCACAAGGCATTCGTGGCCAAGCTGCTGCCGATCCTCGAGGAACCAATGGTGATCGATTACTGGGCCAAGTAGCGTCTGCTGCCCCTGATAGTCGCTGACAGTCAGTAGCCCGAAGCGTCAGCGAGGATACTCGCCGAATATCCGACTACTTATTCCCCACACTCCGACAGGACACCCAAATGCCTCGCTCCAATCCTGTTTCCCGCCGCACGTTTCTCTCCACGGCAGCTGCGGGCACCGCGGCGATTCTCGCCGCACCGGCAATTGCCACCGACAGCAAAACCGGCCAGCAGCTGATCATCGGTGAGGGCGATTACAAGTACGAAGTCCAGCACAATTTCCCCCAGCTGCCGGAGCCGTTCACCTGGCAGACGACGCACAACGTCGCGGTCGACAAGTCGGGGAACCTGTACGTCATCCACGAGGGAAACCGCGACCTCAAGGATCATCCTTCGATCTTCGTCTTCGACAACGAGGGCAAGTACATCCGTTCCTTCGGGGCCCAATTTCAGGGAGGCGGCCACGGCATCGAGATTCGTCAGGAAGGCAGCGAGGAGTTCATCTACGTCTGTGCGTACCAGCGGCTGAAAACCTTCGCCAAGATGACACTCCAGGGCGGCATCGTCTGGCAGCAGTACGCTCCGATGCAGTCGGGCGTCTATGCCGAGGGCGAGAACATCCGTTACGAGGACAAGTCTGAACCCAATAAGGACAAGCAAGTCTGGGGCGGCGACCACTTCCTGCCGACGAACTTTGCGTTTCTCGACGACGGGGGATTCCTGCTGGTCGATGGTTACGGGGCCAGCTACGTCCATCGCTATGACAAGGATGGCCGCTGGCAAAGCTGCTTCGGTGGGGTCGGTGAAGAGAACGGCAAGTTCAAGACGCCGCACGGGATCTGGGTCGACAAGCGGGAAGGCCGCGAGCCCTCGATCGTCATTTGCGACAGGGCTCATAACCAGCTGCAGATCTTCACGATGGACGGCCAGTACAAAGAGACGATCACCGGGTTCGGCCTCCCCGCCAATGTCGAGACGTGGAAGAACCTGATGATCGTGCCCGAGCTGAAAGCTCGCGTCTCACTGCTGAATGAAAAGAACGAAGTCGTCGCCCGACTGGGTGATGATGTCGCCCGAATCAACGGCGAAGGCGGCGGAGCGATCCGCAACGACGCCTCAAAATGGATCCCCGGCAAGTTCGTCCACCCGCACGACGCCTGCTTCACCCTGGACGGCAGTATTTACGTCGCCGAGTGGGTGTCGACGGGGCGGGTGTCGAAGCTGAAACGGTTGGGGTAGAAACAAACTCGCAGCACCATACCAGCGATCGGCAGACATCAATCTGTCCTGCAACCCCCGCGACCATGCGTTGACGCGAGTGTTCAAGCAAAAGCCCCGGAACGACGACCAATTGGCGTTCCGGGGCTTTGAATTGATTGCGATCATCCACGACAGACTGACGTCTGCCGCTCGCTACGTTACTTCCCACCGACAACCTTGATGATCGCCCCCTTATCGGTGGTCGGTTCCACGCGGAGTGAGAAATCGCCACTGCCGGTAATGTCGCGGTCGATGGCCACGGTGATCTTCCGCAGTCCTGGGGTCCACTCAATCGCGGGGGACGAGGCGAGGTCATACGGTGTCTGGTCGATCCAGACGCTGACTCCAGCTGTCGGCTGCACGACGAGCTTCGCATGACCTGCCTGCACGACATCGATGGTCGCACGCAGGAAGCTGCTGCCGAGTTCGGTCGGCTTGAGTCCGTATCGTGCACGCAAGGTCGGGACCTCACCCAGCGGCAGGTTGCCCGCCACCGTGCTGTAGATCGTCTGCCACTGGAAGTCGGGCGAGTCCTGGGTCGCGGTCTTGCTGGAGGAAGTCTTGATCGCCATCGTGGCGGGAGCGGCCGGGTTCAGGTGTTGCCACCGGCGAATGACCAGCTCGGGCTTCACCGTATACTCAGGCAGCCGCCCCAGTGCTGATAGGAACGCCACCATGTCGCGGAACTCCGACTCGGTCAGTCGATCAAACAGGCCGGTCGGCATGAGAGAGGTACCGTTGGTCTGTTCATCGATCTGATTCAACGGAATCGCAACCTCTTTGTCCTCGGAGTCGCGGATGATGAGATCGGTATCGGACTGCCGCAGCTTGATCCCCGACAGGACCTTGCCCTCGGTCGTCTGAACCACGATCGTCTGGTATCCCTCCTTGATGTTCTTGCCGGGGATCAGCATCGAGTCGACGATGTAGTCGAGCTGGGCCGTCGAGCCGAGGCTGAGCATATTCGGCCCGACCAGCCCACCGGCGTCGCCGATCGCGTGACACTTCAAACAGTTGAGTTCCGCCCGGCGGAAGATCGCTTCACCACGGGCCGGGTTCCCGCTGGTCTTGACCGCGGCAACCACCTTGGCCATCTCTTCGGGCGAAAGCTGACGCGGCCCGGTCGTGATCTTGGCTGCAGCTGCGAGAGCGGCGGCGAGGTCCTCGTGAGGCTGTCCGCTGGCGGCGATGGCTCGCTGACCAATCACAGCTGCGTCGGTTCGGATCGTCTTTTCCTTGAGAGCGGCGACAAGCAGAGCCGAGCCCTCCTTGCGTTGCAGGAAGGAATTGAACAGTCCGACCAGTTGGGGCTCATAAGTTTGCGAATCGACTTTGTCGGCCTGCATCCATTTGACGGCCCGATCAGAGGCGTCCTGAGGCTTGTGAGCCAGAAGTCCCGTCAGTGCGGCGCGAAATGCTCCCGCATCCGCAGACTGCTCGGCCAGCAGTGCAACGCCCTCTTCTCCTCCATAGCTGGCGATCCCTTCGAGACAGGCCTCAGCCACCGGTCCGCCCTTCGCGAGCCGGTCCTTCAACGCGGGCCACAACGCATCGACATGCCACAGCCCGATTGCACGAGCGGCCAGTGATGCGACAGTGTCGTCCGCCGAGGCCAGCAGCTTGCCGAGACCCGCGAGAGATCCGCTCGGACGGACGTTTCGACGCTGCTGAGCATGCAGCAGTGCCTGGAGGCTCCCGGCCTGGACACCGACGCTCGCTCCGCTGGAGGTCGCAAGATCAAGGACCGCCTGCAGATCTTCGGGACGTCCGAACTCGGTGATCACTTCCATGACCGAAGCCTGATCGCCTTCCTTGACCTGCTGCTCATGCAGCATCTTGACGAGGACCGGTACGGCTTCAGGCGAACCAGCCGACTTCAGAGCGAAAGCGACCTGACGGGCCTGGCCCCCGAAGTTGATCTTCCCGGCCGTCAACGCGGGCTGCCAGTAGGGCTGCAACTCGCGAGCCGTTTGCCACAACGCATAGTCGAGCCACTCGTCCATATCGAAGTCGAGAGTCGACATGGCCAGCACGGCCGCTTCGGGAGTCTTGATCAGGCTCAACACCCGAACAGCCTCCAACCGGACGCGTGCGTTCTTGTCCTTCACCAGCTGGGTCAGGTATTCGATCGCCTTCGGCTCGCGGGCCAACCAGTGCCCGAGGACACGAGTCGCCGCCGCCCGCAGGTTGTGATCTTCGGAGTGGAGGCAAGCTGCCAGCACCGCTGGCTCAGCGACATCGAGAGCCTGATACATCCACAGGGCCTCAAGCTGATTGCGGGTGAAATCCTTCGATGACTGATCGAGTCCGGCGTACCACTGGCCGAGAGAGGTGATGATCTCATCCTTCTTCCCGTCATGCAGAGCCCGTTCCTTCAGGACTCGCTTGGCGAAGTGGCGGTTGTAACGCTCGCTCGATTCCAGTTCCTTGAGCAGGTCCGCGATGCTGGCATCGACGAGCTTCGGCTTCGCCACTGTCGGGTTCTTCTTGGGAGTCACTCGCCAGATACGTCCGTGAACCCGGTCACGACGCGGGTCATAGAAGTCGACTTCCCCGTGTTGAATGATCGGGTTGTACCAGTCGGCGATGTAGATCGCTCCATCGGGTCCCTGCTTGATATCGATCGGACGGAAGGCCACGTGCGTCGACTTGATCACATCGGGCTGTTCGATCGAGACGAATCCCGAGCCCTGCTCCTTCAAGACGAATCGAACGACGCGGTGGCCACGGAAGTCATTCGTGATCAGGCTGCCGCGCCAGTCTTCGGGCAGGTTCTGGCTGTCGACGATTTCCAGTCCGCAGTGCTTCGGACTGCCGGGGTTCAGCCCCTTCAGGATGCGGGGAGCCCCGAACGCCGTCAGGTACGACGCCCCTGGGACGATATAATTGATCCCTTCGCCCCCGGCTCCGTCGGTCGCGAATGTCGACCCGAAGTTATCGAACACCAGCCCCCACGAGTTCACCAGCCCGCGGTCGAAGACCTCCAGCTGGAGTGTCTCGGGGCGGAACTGCCAGTGACCGCCAGCATTTAACCGTCGCACACCCCACGGGGTCTCGATGTGGCTGTGAATGTAAATCGACTGGTTCATGTACAGCAGTCCCTCCGGTCCCCAGCGCAGGGAGTGGAGGATGTGGTGAGTGTCCTCGGTGCCGAAGCCCGAAAGGACCACCCGCTTGTTGTCAGCCTTGCCATCACCATTAGTATCCGTCAGGTGCAACAGCTCCGTACTGGCCCCGACATAGGCCCCGCCGTCACCGATCTCGATTCCGGTCGGAATCAGCAGACCATCCGCGAACACAGTCGTCTTGTCAGCCACGCCATTTCCGTCGGCGTCTTCCAGCACGAGGATCTTGTCGTTGGCCGGGGCACCAGGGGAGATCTGCGGATAGACCTCGCTGCTGGCAATCCACAGACGCCCTTGAGCGTCGAAGTTCATGTGAATCGGCTTGGCGATCAGCGGATCACCCGCGAAGAGGTTAACCTCAAACCCCTCCGGAAGAATGAACGTGGAGCGTTCGAGTTCCGGATCGGGGTTCGGGATTTCCTTCAGTTCACGTTGAGCGAACGCGGAGTTCGTCACGAGCACGAGGCTCAGCAAAGAAGCGGTCAGAGAGAACGGATATCGAGTCATCGGATCACCGAATGAATTGTGTCTTGCGTACAGAGCCGGACGCGTGAGCGACCGGAGAGAAGAGCGAAATGCGAAGAGAACTCCGGGCGCTGACGCTTCCGGCTCTCACTCACAAA
>QWOR01000311.1 GCA_003669575.1 Planctomycetota bacterium
CGTTGTGCTTTGGCGAGCGGCAAGATCCCGAGAAGAAGCTTAACGGCCCGGGCTTTGAGCGGTTCGAGTTTCTACGGTATGTCGTCTCGGGCAAGTGCCTGGCCTGGAAGCACATTCTCGATATGCGGCGAGCGGTGGATTATCTCGTCTCGCGGCCAGAAGTCCTTGCGGATCGTGTCGGCTGTTATGGCCATTCCATGGGCTCGACACATACGTGGCTCGTCGGGCCGTGGGAGCCGCGACTGAAATGTCTGGTCGGGAACTGCTGTCTGCCGACCTACAAAGGGATTCACCGGACGAAGATCCTGCACTGTTTCCCGAACTTTATCCCCGGCATCTACCAGTACGGCGACACGCCCGAGATCGCGAGTCTCATCGCCCCCCGACCGCTGCATCTTAACCTGGGTGAGAAAGACAGCGGAACCCCCATCGAAGAGGCCCGCGAAGGCATCGCCCGCATCGCAGTTGCGTATGCGGCTCAGAATGCAGCCGCGAATTTCACCTCCTTCATTCAACCCGACACCGATCACGTCCTGTCCCCGGAGATGTGGGACCTGACCAAGGCGTTCTTCGCCCAGCATCTGAAATAGTGGAATAAAGACGCGGGCTGTCCTCTGCTCCAACAAGCCGCCCCCGCGAACAATGCCCGGCGAGCCCCGAGTCTTTCGACCGACAGGCGAATCGACCACAATACCGAGTCTGACTTACCCCTGTCTGGACTCATCACATGTCGCCCTTCGATCTGACCGCGTTTCAAGCTGCACATCATGGCGCGGCGATCTTCACTCTTCCCGGTCGTACCCAGATCGAAATCACGGGAGCGGATCGGGCCTCGTTCCTGCACAACTTCTGCACGAACCACATCAAGGGCTTGGCGGTCGGCCAAGGCTGCGAGGCGTTCCTCGTCAACATCAAGGGACGCATCCTCTTCTCGGTGCTGGTCTACGCCGGTCCCGACAGCTTGTGGATAGAGACCGAGGCTGGCCAGTCCGCTGCACTGCTCGCCCACCTCGACCGGTACATCATCACCGAAGATGTCCAACTGGTTGATCGGACGCAGGAGCTGTCGCAACTCTATCTCTGCGGCGAGAGGGCCGAGACTCTGATCGCACAGACCCTCTCGGTCGATAGGAACTCGATTCCGAAACCGGGTCAGACGGTCGTCAACGGAGTCATGGTTCGCCGACACTCGTTCGGTCCCACACCCGGAGTCTCGCTGGTCGGCGCCGCGTCCGAGATCGCAGCTTTACATGAGCTGCTGGTAGCAGCTGGGGCAGTGGCCGGTTCGTCCGAGCTGTGGGAGGCTTTGCGAATTGAGGCGGGCACACCGCGGTCAGGTGTCGACCTCACGGAAGATCACCTCGCCCAGGAAGCCAACCGTACGAAACTCGCGATCAACTTCAATAAGGGGTGTTATCTCGGTCAGGAGCCGATTGCCCGCATCGATGCCCTCGGACATGTGAACCGTCTGCTCTGCGGTGTGATCACAGATGAGCCAGCTCAGCTCCCAGCGGGGACCGAAGTCTTCGCAAAACTCGACGCCACAGCCCCTTCCGGAACGCTGACCTCAACCTCTGTCTGGCCAGAAAACTTGCGGGCGATCGGTCTGGGGACGATTCGACGTGAACTGGCTCTGGATGGAGCCGAGTGTTTTCTTGGAGCGGAGCGGGTGCCAGCCCGAGTCAGGGTCTGGTCGGAAAGATAGTGTTTCGACGCTGCCTGCTTCCCATTCGTCCTCAACCAGCGTTACCATAATAAATGAACGCGTCCTGATGCGTTCCCCTGCCTGTACTTCCTGCCCGGATGGTCGCTGCCGTGCTGCATCGCTCTGTGATCACCTTGTTTCTTCTGGCCAGTGGCACGTTTCTGAACGCCGCTGATCGAGTCGACTTTAACCGTGACATTCGCCCGATTCTTTCGGAGAACTGTCTGAGCTGTCACGGCCCCGATTCGCAGAAGCGTCACGCCGGGCTGCGACTCGACACCAACGACCAGACCATGTGGAAAGGCGAGTCGGGCGAGATTGCGATTGTCCCCGGAAGCCCTGACAAGAGCGAGGTCATCCGCCGCATCACGACCGCTGATGCCGCCGCGGTGATGCCACCTCCCGAGTCGGGAAAGAAGCTGACCCCCAAACAGATCGAAACGCTGCAGCAATGGATCGCCGAAGGAGCCGAGTACAAGGGTCACTGGGCCTTCCTCGCTCCGGTAAAGGCCGCTCCCCGCCCGACCACAATCACCGGCTGGGGCCAGAATCAGATCGACCAGTTCGTGCTGGCAGACATGGAGAAGCACGGCCTCACCCCCAGCCCCGAAGCCGACAAGATCACCCTGCTCCGCCGGGTCACGCTCGATTTGACCGGGCTGCCACCGACACCGGCTGAGGTGGAAGCGTTCCTCGCAGACCAGAGTCCAGACGCCTACGAGTCGCTGATCAATCGACTGATCGACTCACCCAAGTACGGCGAGCATATGTCCCGGTTCTGGCTCGATGTGGCCAGCTACGGTGATACACACGGGTTGCACCTCGACAACGAACGCTCGATCTGGAAGTACCGCGAGTGGGTCATCAACTCCTTCAATACGAATCTGCCCTTTAACCAGTTCATTACGGAACAGCTGGCTGGTGATCTGCTGCCGAACCCGACCGTCGAACAGCAGATCGCGACCGGGTTCATCCGTTGTAACGTGACCACCGGCGAAGGCGGCTCCATCGATGAGGAGGTCCGCGTCCGCTATGCCACCGACCGTACCGAGCGGTTCTCGACGGTCTTTCTGGGGCTGACGCTGGGTTGTGCGGTCTGCCATGACCACAAGTTCGACCCGGTCTCGCAGAAGGAGTTCTACTCGCTCTACTCGTTCTTCAACTCCGCAGCTGATCCGGCGATGGACGGCAACCGGCACGATACTCCGCCGACCGTGCGGGTCCCCACTCCGGAAGACACGGCCAAGCTGAGTGACCTCGACGCCAAGATCGCTGAGAAGAAGGCCCGCATCGCGGAAGCTCTCACAAAGGTGGAGTACACCGATCCCACTCCTGCAGGTGCCCCCCCTGCCGGTCCGCAGGAGTTTGTCTGGGTCGAAGATGGCACGCCCGCCGGAGCGAATCTGCAAGGTGACTCCCCATGGGAGTTCGTCAGTGCCCCTGAGCACCCTGTCTTCAAGGGAGAGAAATCAACCCGTCGTCTTGCCGCAGCTGGCATGAGCCAACACTTCTTCACGGGTGCGACGCAGACTCTCAAGATCGGCCAGGGCGACAAGCTGTTCGCTTATGTCTACCTCGATCCGGCCAACCCACCCAAGACAGTCATGCTGCAGTTCAACGATGGCAGCTGGGACCACCGGGCCTTCTGGGGCGAGGACACGATCGCGTTTGGATCGGGAGATGTCCCAGCTCATCGCCGCATGGGAGACCTGCCGAAGACTGGTGAATGGGTCCGGCTGGAAGTCGATGCCCAGCATGTGGGGCTGAACGCCGGAGCGGTCCTCAATGGCTGGGCCTTCACCCAGCACAGTGGGCTCTGTTACTGGGATCACGCAGGCAGCGTGACTCAGACGCCGCAAGACGGCCAGGGCTTCGAATCGCAACTGGCCTGGGAGGCTTTTGATAAAGCCCAGGCCAAGTCATCGGTGCCCCAGCCGATTCGCGATGCCATAAAAGTGGAAGCCGACAAGCGAACCGATGAACAGAAGAAGCAGATCCGTGATTACTTCATCGAGGCGGTGTACTCCAAGACTCGCGAGACCTTCGACCCACTGCGAAAGGAACTTGGCGAACTGACCGGTCAACGGAAGACGATCGACGATGCAGTGCCGGTTTCGCTGGTGATGGCTGATCTGCCCAACGAACGCGAAACGTTCGTGCTGATCCGGGGCGAGTACGATAAACCAGGGGACAAGGTCGGCCGGGGCACTCCCAAGGTTCTGCCGCCGATGCCTGAAGGAGCTCCGAACAACCGCCTCGGTCTGGCACGCTGGCTCGTGTCGCCATCACATCCACTGACCTCGCGCGTGACCGTAAACCGGTTCTGGCAGCAACTGTTCGGCCGGGGCATCGTGAAGACCTCGGAGGACTTCGGTTCACAGGGCGAATTCCCCTCGCACCCGGAACTGCTCGACTGGATGGCTCTCGATTTCCAGGAAAGCGGCTGGGACGTGAAGCGGCTGATGAAGCAGATGCTGATGTCATCGACTTATCGCCAGTCGTCGAAAGTCAGCCCGGAGCTGGCTGAACGCGATCCCGAAAACGCACTGCTCGCCCGCGGGCCTCGCTTCCGCATGGATGCCGAGATGGTGCGGGATAATGCCCTCGCTGTGGCAGGCTTGCTGTCGACTCGCGTCGGGGGCAAGAGTGTCCGGCCCTATCAGCCCGAAGGGATCTGGGAAGCAGTCGCCTTCGTCGGCAGCAATACAAACACCTACAAACGTGACGATGGTGAGGCACTCTACCGCCGCAGCATGTACACGTTCTGGAAACGGACCTCGCCGCCGCCGAGCCTGATGGCCTTCGACGCCCCGTCACGAGAGAACTGTGTCGCCCGCCGGGCACGCACCAACACCCCGCTCCAGGCTCTCGTGCTGCTGAACGATGAACAGTACATCGAAGCGGCCCGACAGCTGGGCCAGCGGATGATCCTTGAGGGCGGCTCACAGGCCCCCGAGCGGCTGCGTTACGGGTTCCGACTGGCCACCGCCCGTGATCCGAATGACCACGAAATGGCGGTGCTTACGACCCAGCTGTCCGCTCTGACGGAACACTTCAAGGCCGACACCGAAGCGGCGAAGAAGCTGCTGGCAATCGGCGCGATACCACGTAACGAATCGCTCGATCTGGCCGAACACGCCAGCTACACGATGATCGGGAACCTGCTTCTCAATCTCGACGAGACGATGACAAAGGAGTAGCGGCCAACCTCGCTCAGCGAGCGATTGACCTACAGCTCGATCTCCAGCTCCTCGATCTTCCGATACAGACTCGACAGCCCCAGACGCAAACGCTTTGCAGCCTCGCGCTTGTCGGGCCATTGTCGAAGGACGCGAGTGATATGCAGCTTCTCGTAATGCCGCAGCGCTGAGCGCAGATCGTCCGTATCGGGCAACGGCTGTCCCATGCCAATCAAATCGGGTGGCAGGTCGGA
>QWOR01000020.1 GCA_003669575.1 Planctomycetota bacterium
CGAAGCAGTGAATCCGTTCGACGCCAGTGAACTCCTTGCGGTCGAAGTTGTCGATCTTGACGTTATCGCTCGTCACATAATCGGTGACGTAGACCTTGCCCCCGGCCACCGCGGGGCCCGAGTATCCGCCCGCGACGGGAGCCCGCCAGAGGATCTTGGGTTCCTTGGGCAGCTCGTCGACCAGCCCGGTTTCCCGCCACACGTTATCCCGTTTCGGCCCCATCCACTGCGGCCAGTCATCACCCCGAGCCACAGCTGCACAACCGAGTACCGCCACACACAACCAAATTCGCCGCATGATCGATCCTTGAAGAGAGACGAGAAGTCACTGGAAGGATCTTAACACGATTGGTGGAGGTGAGCATCCGTCGGTTGGTATGCGCTGACGGCATTAGGGTGTGGAATATTGCGAACAGAACACGGCCTTCGCCAAGCCTCAGACCGTGCCACCCCATAAGGCGGTTACCTAGCGTCGGAGATCGAACTCCCCAAATCTCACGTACCCCGGTCTTTGCGGGACATTTCGTCCAGGATGACGGGGTGCCATTTCGAGTTGCGTTTCTGGGGGGGCAGGTAGTGCGTTCTGGCCCAGGTTCGCAGCTGCATCTCTTCGATGGGGTCGACTGGTTCTGCTGACTTTTGATCGGAATACATTTCCATGATTGGATTCTCCCATACGGCCCGCGGCCCGGGGTGATGACTGGCCGCAGTGAATGGAGAGTGAAGCCTCGGCAGATTGCCTAGGATGCACTCACCCGGCCCAGCTTTGCTCGCCTTCGCTGACGCTTCGGGTTGGTGAAGCGACGGCGAGACGTTCCCCGGTTTGCCTGCTCGTGAATATCACGAGACTTTTGGATCACGACCCCGACGGCGGAATCGCAGTGGTCAGAAGCTCAACGACACGCATGAGACAGGTTGCAGAATCAAAGTACGTGTCACGGACAAAGGGCCGCGTGAGTTCCGTCTCGGCGAGATCATGGCTCGCATACGAATCCATTCGCCCATCACGCTACCCTCGTGAAATCGAATTCTCAAGAGAAATCTCGGGAAAAACAGGAGGGTGTTTCGTGCCGGGACTCTTGGCGTCAAAACTGGTGATGTCGGGTAATGTCGGAGGGGGAGTGATCGGGTTGAGTCAGTTGGCGAAGTGGGTGTCAGCTGGCGTTCGCGGCTCAGCGGGAGCTTCGCCATCCCGGCATTCCCGCCCCAGAGCCTTGGCTCCTCAGCCCTCGGCGTTCTTCCTTGAGACACTCAGCAGGATGCCGATGGCCAGTAGCGACGCCCAGAGCGAGCTGCCGCCGTAGCTGATCAGTGGGTGGGCAATTCCTTTGGGGGGGAGCATGGCTGTGGTGACTGCCACGTTGGTCGCAGCCTGGGCCACCAGCTGGCAGAGCAGGACGAACCCGACGGTGTACTCGAACGAATCGCGTCGCAGCGGGCGGATGACTTGCGCCCCGACCCACAACACTGACAACCACAACGCCGAGATCCCCAGCGTCCCAACCAGCCCGAGCTCCTCGCCCACGACCGAGAAGACGAAGTCGGTGTTGGCCTCGGGGAGGAAGCTGAGCTTCTGGGTGCCTTCGCCGAGACCGGTCCCCGAGAGGCCGCCGACGCCGAGTGTCGTTAACGACTGCTGCACCTGATACGGAGCCTGCTCAAAGTCGGTCCATGTGGCCAGGAACCCCTGCAACCGTCGCAACTGGTAAGGCTTGAGGACCAGCCAGACGAACGCCGCCGGGATCACGAGTGCCCCGCCCGCCAGGAGTCTCCCCAACGGCCAGCCCCGGATAAAGAGGGCGAGCAGTGCCGTCGCGCTGAGCATGACAGCTGCGCCCAGATCGGGTTCGATAACCACCAGCAAGATCGCCGCCGCGATAGGGGCCAGCAGGACGATGGTCCCCTGTACGAAGTCATGTCGGCGCTGCCACAGTCGCTCCATCCCGGAGGCCAGCAACAGCGTGACTGCGATCTTCATGAACTCAGAGGGTTGAAGCGACATGCCTCCTTGTCTCAGCCAGCGGCGGGCTCCTTTGACCTGTGTCCCGACTCCGGGGATCAGCACGATGACCAGCAGCACCAGCCCGAGACCAAAAATCCACGGAGCTGCCTGCTTCCAGAAGTTCGCTGGCATGACGGAGGCGATGCCCCCCAGTGCCAGCCCCATGAGGAGAAAGAGTGCGTGTTTGGAGAGGTAAAACTCTTCGACATCGGAGGGGCGAGCTGTCATGCTGGCGCTGTAGACCATCAGCAGCCCCACGCTCAGCAGAGCGCAGATCAGCGAAGCCAGCATCTGTCGTGACAGGGCCATGTCGGAAGCTGAAGGGAGAATGGAAGCTGGTCACCGGGCAGCTGCGAAGCCTGAATCACCCCGAAGTGTCAGTGAGGACTGGCGAAGCAGGGCTTTCTGATGCTCGCCCTCGCTGACGCTGCGGGTTGGTGGGGAGAGGAGCTCTCTGGTGTCCGCCAGTCAGCGCCATCGGCTATCGCGGGCTCCCACATGAGCTGAGTTGCGCGGCCCCTCAGACTCTCTCGTCTCGCTCTGTCATAACCACTGCAAAGCGATTTCCAGGCGTGCGAGAAAGGAACGGTAAGGTTTCACTAACCCGTGGAATTTGAGTCGCGTGAACTCTGCGTTTGGACAAGAAGCAGAGCCAGCAACCGTTACGGGGCGGGGTGCCGGGCCGAATGCAGCAGTACGATGAGCCCCTGACGATTCTGCGAGCCGAGGACTTCTGACAGCCGGGCGGAGAGCGGATCGAGCTGGCCCTGTTTCAGCTCCGCGACGATCGTGAGAGTCGTCTCCGTGCCTGCACGACCACGGAAGGCCTGCTGGACGTTGATCGGCTCGCGTCTGGCTCCAATCGCCAGAACACGGAATGGGCCGATGATCTCAGGATTGTCCTTGGCCCCAGCTCGCGGCGTGGCCGAGGTCGGCATGGGAGCGGTGCCGCTCGTGAGCACGGAGGCCGGGACTTCAAAAGAGACAAGATCGCCCGGATTGATCTGCTCCGCGACGACTGATCGCGGATCGATCGGCACCCAGAATGCGACTTCGTTCTCCTGCAGGGTTTTGGCGAGTTGCTGCTGGGCCGGGGCAGCCAGATCCATTTCCAGAATGATCTCGCCACCACTGAAAATCCGGTTGGCACGCTGCCCGACCACAGCGGCCTTGGCCGACCACTCCGGAGCCACGCTTCTCAGGTTGCCGGCGGCATTGTCGGGGAGATCGATCCGCTGCAGATCCTCGTCCTTGATTGGATCTCCGACATTCAGCTGCACATCGGGACGGATGGAGATAAACGACACTCGCCCCAACGTATTTGAGGCCCGCTGCAGGTAGAGCCAGTTACACACAGCTCCCGCCAATCCGAGAATCGCGGCAATCAGCAGGCCGGTGAACCCCTTCATGGAGCGTGCCTTATTCTCGACTTGTTGGGACTAGGGCAGAAGAACGAGACGCTACCCCCGGCAGCTTCTCGCGAGGACGGGCAAACCAGACCGTTTGAGCGTCCGTCCCCTCACCCAGAATGAATCCCCAGCATAACAGACGCCGCCCCGGTGAGGCAGTATCCCCGGGCCGGGTAATCGACTCGCGAACACAGGCCCGCCCGGCAGGGGATGTCGTGCTGAACATCGTCGAACTCCAGCCACGCGACCCGGTTCGACTGTCCAGCGGAGATGCCTCGGGGATGGACTTCAGCACTGCTTGCTCATCTTCGGTCACCGCCAGAGAGAGGACCCAGTTGTCGGCCTCGTCCAGCACGTCGCGGCATCGCCCTTCGAGATGTTTCATCGCTCGGTCGGGATCGCCGGGAATTGTTTCGCGAGTCATCTCCATTCCGAATCGTTCCAGCGGCAAACGCAGCTGAAGGTTCGGAGTGTCAGCCAGGTGCTCCACCGCAGTATTGGCATCTACAGGCGATACCGGTGTCTGCGAACGCACCTGTCCCACCTGCCACGCCAACCCCAGCAGGACCAACGCGACGATCACAATCGCCAGGAAGTCAAACAGACGACGGAGTGAAATGCGGTTCACTCGGCTCCTCACGACTTCCGGATGACAGCGTTGCTGTCGATTCGATGAGTTAGCACGACGCCATGAAACCCATTCCTTGGTGAGTATCACTCATGCGGTCTCAGATTGGAAACCTGCACCACGACTCCGTAGACTCGACATTCTGGACTGAAGGAAACTCAACACTCACCAGGGAGCTACATCGTGAAACACATCCTGGCGCTTATTGTGCTGATGCTTTTGGGAATGACATCCGAGATTTCTCAGGCATTCGCGGAGGGACCGATCAAGGATCCCCAGCTGGAGTCCGTGGTCAAAGCAATCCTGAAGGTCAAGCAGATCGATAAGCCTGTCATCGAAGAGGCCGATCTCAAAACGATCTTCATCCTCGATGCCCGAAACAAAGGGATCAAGGATCTGACCGGTTTGGAGAAGTGCCCGAATCTGGTGGAGGTGAAACTCAGTGGCAACGCGATCGAGAGTCTGGCTCCACTGGCCGAACTCAAGAACATCCAGTCTTTGTATCTCTCGGGTAACCTGATCAAGGACCTCGCTCCGTTAGCGGGGCTCGTCAAGCTGCAGCATCTGGAGGCTGAGAAGAATCAGATCGTCTCGCTGGCTGGCTTGGAGAAGCTGGTCAACCTGCGGTCGTTGTATCTGTCAGAGAACCAGATCACTTCAATCGATCAGGTGGCTGGAATGACAAAGCTGAACTCCTTATTGCTCGACGGGAATCAGGTGTCTGACCTGGCTCCGCTCAAGTCGTTGCGTTGGCTGTCGACGTTGCGGTTGCGGCAGAACAAGGTGACTGATCTGACTCCTCTCAGTGAGCTGCGTGAGTTGCGGTACACCTTCCTCGAAGGGACCCCCGTGGCTGATCTCGGCCCGCTCGTCGAGATGGCCCGCAAAGACATTGCTGGCGAGCAGCGGTTTGCCCCCTACTGGCGAATCTTCGTCGACGCTGACAAACTCCCCGAACCGGCCAAGGCCCAACTGGAAGAACTTCAGAAACTCGGCGTTCGAGTGAACCCGAAGAGCTAGGGGAAGTTGTCAGTGATCAGTCTTCAGTTGTCAGTCAATTGAGCTGTTTAGCTCCATTCCACCCTCGAA
>QWOR01000022.1 GCA_003669575.1 Planctomycetota bacterium
AACGTCCTCCGCGAATCCGGCATGCTGTCCCGCCGGCAGTCGGTTCAGTTCCCAGTGCGATTGAGCCATTGCAATCGCTGGCTTGGCCAGGTCGACGCTGGTCACGTGCGTCGCCCCGCCCTGCCCCGCTGCCACTGAGAATCCTCCCGTATAAGCAAACAGGTTCAGCACGCGTTGCCCCGCTGCCAGTTCGCGAATCTGCTTGCGGTTTTCTCGCTGATCGAGGAAGAAGCCGGTCTTTTGGCCCTTCACGATATCAGCAGTCCATTCGATGCCGTGTTCCTGGAAGCTGGCGATATTCCCCGAGGGCAGCGATCCACAGAGCAGCGTCCCTGTTCCCCCACGATCGCGAGATCGGAGCCACACTCCCGCCAGTGATAACGTTTCGGCGAGATAACGGCCAATCCCAGCTGCATTCCAGAATCCCGTTGGCCCCGCTCCGTCGAGCTGCATGACTGCGTATTGCCCATAGATATCGACGACCAGTCCGGGGGTGCTATCTCCCTCGCCATGCAGGAGTCGATAGCCAGTCGTGTCGGCTGTCAGGGAACGTTTGCGCCACTGTATCGCTCGTTCGATTCGCCGTCGGGCCCAGTCATCGTTGAGCGGCTTTTCGTCGAGTTCACAGGCTCGGAACGCAATTGGACATTGAGGATCGTAAAACCCGCGAGCGACCTCGCGCCCCTGCTTGTTGTCCTGAAGGATGGCCCACGAACCGCTGGGGGCCTGAGGCAGCGATCGCAGCCCTTCGGCGTAGACCCACGGGTGCCCCCGTTTGACCGTCCGGACCAGGTCACGCGACATTCGCAGAATCACGGGATCGCGCGATGACACCTTCAGCAGCGAATCATCGGCCATGTGACGGAATGCCTTGTGAAATGTCGTGACACGAGTGGCAGCTGATTGGGGATCAGTGCTCGTCACGGGTCAGCAGGAACAGGGCCTTCTTCTCGCCCGGCAGCGTAAAGTCAAATCCACAGCTGCGAAAGAAGTCGTCGGTGCTGGTAATCGCCATGACTTCGAAGATGTTTTGACGCCGCGCCAGATCGACACAAGCGAGTGTCAGCCGTTTGCCGATTCCCTGGCCGCGATGCTCCGACGAGACGCACAGGCTGCGAATCTCGGCCAGTTTACGTGAGTAGATTTCCAGTGCCACGAATCCGACGACTTCCCCATCCACGATCGCCACAAAGCCGGTGGGGATCAATCCCTCCAGCTCATCGAGAGTACGCGGCAACAGTCGCCCTGCATCGACGAACGGCTGGATGAACTCATAAATGTCATCCAGATCAGACACCGTGCTGGGACGCACTTCCGCAGCGCATGAGGAACTGGTGTTTGGTGAGGAGTCGGGAGGGATCTCAGGTTTCGACATCTCGGCGATGGGCTCAGACGGTTAAGAGGTTCGGCTCAAGGGATGGAACACAGGGCTTTGCACAGGCATTCGAAGGCGGGACGTAGACCTAGAACTCTTCGTTCGGAGTTTCGTCGGTGCCCTCTTTGTCGGCAGGTGGGCGCTTCGCTCTGGGTTTGGGAGCCTTACGAAACACAGCCACGATGTCTTCGATCGGGACGACATAGAGGACATTGCCCGGCTCGAGATCGACAGGGATCGCCTGTTTGGGGTTGAACAGAACCTTGTCGTACTTGCGGACGGGGAAGTCTTCTTTGTTCTGAACTTCCAGACTGATCTCAACGACCCGACCAGTGATGGTCGGGATTTCAGTGCTGTCTGGCAGCACGATCCCGCCCTTGGTCTTCTGGCGTCCCTCGTCCTTGCGAATCAGAATGCGTGGGCCCAGGGGCTCGACAGAGTCACTCACGGTCGTTCTTCCCGGTTCGGGAGCCAGAATCAAAAGATGCAGCACAACATGCAGAATTCAAGCGGATCCGTAAACCCAGCCCGAAGTTACTGAGATTATAGGCAGACGAATTCCAGGCTGTCATCGCCTGTTCCTGTCCGTGACGAGGAAATCACGCTGCATCGTGCAATGGACGCAGAATAGGATTAACAAACAACTTGTGGCGAAACTGCCGCATGCAGCGTGACAGTTGTCACTCGTCAGGACTACGGTCCATTGGATAGAGGCGCCCTAATCGCGGGTTTCCGATCTCTATCAGTCGCTGGGCGCATATCGAAAAAGACCCCACCGACGGTCATCTGATGGCGTAATGGCAAATCAACGTCTCGGGGCAAGATCCATCAAGAGACGGAGGACTCCGTTCCTCCGCACCTGAGGACTGCGTCCGTGCAACTCCGTAGACGGTTGTTGGACAGTCGCGTTTTAGCGGTGATCAAAATAAGAAAACCCCTGGAGAGTGATACCAACGCCTAAGGGCCGCATTTGGGGTCAAGGTTGCAGTAAGGGTCAGGCTGCTTACGTGACGGCAACTGGCTGATTCGGGGCGTTGGCTTTCGTTCTCTCCAAGGGTTTCAGGGTCAGACACTGAAAATGAAATGCACCTGTCATGCCAAAGCAGAAGATTTTTATTCGGCGCGTCATGATGCAAGTTTTTACTGGTTTTTTCGGTGATCGTCGAAAAGTTTGTTTCAGTTTGTTTGACGAATCGGCGCTGAGCGCGTAGTGTGGAATCGTTGCTCGGCGCTCAAAGTTGTGTACGGGAGTTCAGTAGAACGAGTGAAAAACTCATCCACCACGCTCGCGATTTTCACTTCCACAGCAGTCTTCTACTGCATTGTGGTCTTGTGGTACGTAGCGACAAGCCATGATGCGGGTTTGCGTTGTCTCCCCGCCAACGGCTCGAGCGCAGATACGATTGTGGATGCCCGTGGAGCTGAGATCCGAGTGAGCCCCGTCGCGGGTGAAGATGTGGCCTTGCGTGCCGGACCCTCAGTCGGCGATGGGGACATGATCCTGCCTCGACCGGGAGACTTGCTCGTCGAATTTTACGGACGACCGATTCGTTCGTTCGTCGATTTTTCCTGGGCTCATACTGCTCTACGCAATGCCAGGATTGAATCGGGCGGCGTAATGGGAAACGAGCAGGTGATTGGCCGCCTGAGCGAGCTGTTGCCTCGTACGTCCCGCCTGAATCTGATCGAGTTTCCTGATTCCACTCGCTACGTCAAGATTCGCTTTCGCCGCGAGGGAGCCGATAAGGTCGAGCAAGGCTGGCTCAAGCTGAGGAAATACTCCTCTGTACGTGTCGGAGTCACGCTGCTGTGGTTCATCCTGCAGCTGGCAATCACGCTCGTCAGTGTTCTTGCGGCGTGGCAGCGGCCGTTTGACAAGTCGTTGCGTCTGTTCTGCTACCTCGGCGGTGTGACACTGGTCGCTTTCGTCGGAGGTGATCACTGGTGGGTCATTTCGAGCAGTCTGCCGCTCCTGATTCCGTTTACCGTGGCTGCGATTCTGCTGCCTGCGATTCTGCTGCATTTCTTCCTGACGTATCCGGTACCGAAGCCGTGGTTTACGCGTTCCCCTCAAATCTCTCTGGTCGCGATTTACCTGATTCCGGCGATGATGGCCTGCGGGACAGTCGTGATGATTCTGGCCAGTTTGTGGCTTTCGCGATCATGGGGTGAGGGGCCATTTGCTCTCGCATTGGAGCAGACTCTCTCTCGCGGCTCGCTCGTGCTGATGAATCTGCTTCAGACCGTTATCCTCAGCTATCTGACTGTCTCATCGCTTTATTTTGCCGCGAGTCTCCTGGCGATGGCGGAAAGCCTGGTCCGTGCTCGCAGCCTGGTTGAGCGTCAGCAGGTGCAGTCGATCCTGTGGGCCGGTATGGCAGCGTCGGTTCCCGTCTGTTACGCGATGTATCTGGCCCTGTTCAATCCCGAGCGTTTCGCGTTGGGGTCCTCGCAGGGACCAATGTTCCTGGCCAGTCTGTCGTTCATGCTGGCGTATGCCATCGGGATTGCTCGATTCAAACTGTTGCTGATCGACCAGGTCCTCAGCCGCGGTATGTGGTATTTCGTGTTAAGTGCGGGACTGGGCATCTTTTTCAGTGCCATTGTCGGAGTGGGGTCGATCGTCCTGCACAGCCAGAACGCCTCACTGTTTGGCCAGCCGGTGCCGATGGTCGTGGTGCTGATGCTGGTTGTCTACGTGCTGCTCTGGTTGAAAGACCAGCTCCAACGTTCGATCGACCGTGAATATTTCAGTGAGAAATACCAGCTCGACCGGGCTTTGCTGCGCATGAATCGTGCGGTCTCCAATCTGTGGGAGCGGGACGCGGTCGCAGGCAACCTGCTCGGGTCGTGCTGCGAAGTCTTGCGCGTGGAACAGGCGGCTCTTTATCTGTGGATGCCCGATCATAGTCGTTTCGTGTTGGTTGCAGCTGTGGGCTGGCCCGAGGTGCCTGCT
Organism: Planctomycetota bacterium; assembly: GCA_003669575.1. Lineage (GTDB taxonomy): Bacteria > Planctomycetota > Planctomycetia > Planctomycetales > Planctomycetaceae > TH-plancto1. Next base: position 4,332 of record QWOR01000022.1, read on the forward strand.
GCTGTTCCCGGTAGCGTTGACCAGTTGAAGTTGTTGGGACCCGGGTCCTCAATTCAGAGAGTGCCCAGTGGCGACTCAGGCGAGCAGATCCTGGTGCGCTCAATGAATGCTGAATTGATTACCGGGCTGGAAGTCGATGGTGAAGTGGGCGGTATCGTTGCTCTGGGTTCCAAGCCCAGTGGCGCGGCGTTTACGGCGGAAGACGTGGCATTCCTGACCGCGATGGGACGAATCACGGGCGTTGCACTGCACTGTGCGAAGGTCCACGAAGATGTGTCTCGACTGAACGATGACCTGCAGCGCAAGACCGAAAAAATCGACGATCAGGAGCGTCGGATTTCGATGCTGCAGAGCATGGTCGACAGCCTGAGCGTCCCGCACCGAGCATTGGGGACCGGGCTTTCGGATCTCCAGCGTTCCGCGATCAAGGGGAACGGTCCCGCGATCACGCAGGTGCTGGAGTCTGTGAAGAAGATCGCAATCAGCGAGGCCAGCGTGCTGGTCCGCGGAGAAAGTGGTACTGGCAAGGAACTGCTCGCGCGGACGATCCACGAGAACAGCTCGCGAAAGAATGGTCCCCTGGTCGCTGTCCACTGTGCCGCCCTCTCCTCGCAGCTTTTGGAGAGTGAGCTGTTCGGTCATGTAAAGGGGGCCTTCACCGATGCCCGCGAAGACAAGCAGGGTCGCTTTGCGATGGCCAGCGGCGGAACGCTGTTTCTCGACGAAATCGGTGATATCTCGCTCGAGGTCCAGATCAAGCTCTTGCGAGTGTTGCAGGAGCGGACCTTCGA
>QWOR01000339.1 GCA_003669575.1 Planctomycetota bacterium
ACGGTCCGCCCGCTGTCGGGGAGTTTGACCTCGATCGTGTTCGCATCGAGGAAGTAAGCGGAACCGGCAAAGACCATGACATCGTTGCGGTCGTAAAAACTCTGCCGCATCGTGACCTGCTGGTCGATCACCTTCTGGGCCGATCGTCGCAGCAGTGGCAGCGTGACGTCGACTGGCGTGCCCAATGCCCGAAACAGCGGATTCGACCGAAACTCCATCGCCTGAAAAATGGAGAACCGCAAAGCCTTGCTGGGAATCGTTCCCGTATGAGTACAGCTGCCGCCGATCTGTGGCATTCTTTCGATCAGCCCGACCTTCTTGCCGTGCTTGACCGCCTGCATGGCGGCGCCCTCACCGCCGGGACCTGAACCAATCACCACCACGTCGAATTCAAAGTCAGCTGCCACAAGGACACTCCCGTTTCATGCGTCGCCTCCGAGCCGGGCAGCGCACATTGCTCCTTCCGCATGGTAGAGAACCCGAGTCTGCGAGGGGAGGGTGAGACCAACCCGTCTCAAACGAGGGCAAACCGTTGGCGATCATCACCTCCATCGGATAGAAACATCCTCCGGCTCGCTGTTCAGTTCTCTCCACCCGTACGAACGCCCCCCATGGACTTTCTCCAGCTCAAAGACCGCTCGATCCTCGTCATGGGTGTCGCCAACAAGAAGAGTGTGGCCTGGCACATTGCCCAGGTCCTTCACGCGGCGGGGGCCGATGTGCTTTACGCGGTTCGCAGCAATGCCCGGTTAGAGACGGTCAAGAAGCTGGTCGGCGATGCACCGGTTTACGTGTGCGATGTGGAACGTCAGGACGACATTGACCGCTTGCGCGAGTCGGTCGCGCGTGACCGCAAGCAGTTGCACGGATTCGTCCACTCGATCGCGTTTGCCGACTACAGTGCCGGGTGGCAACCGTTCCACGCGACGCCGCGTGCGGCATTTCTGCAGGCGGTCGATATCTCGTGTTTCTCGCTGATGGCGATGGCCAATGCATTTCGGGATATCATCGATAAAGAGCACGGGAGCGTGGTCTCGATCTCGATTTCAAACACTCGGATGGCTGCCGAGAACTACGGGTATATGGCTCCCGTGAAGGCTGCTCTCGACTCCGCAGTCTGCTTCCTGTCGAAGTCTTTCTCGGAGTTCTCGACGATCCGTTTTAACGCCGTCTGTCCCGGGCTGCTCAAGACATCCGCCTCAGCAGGGATTCCCGGGTATGTCGACTCGTATCTCTTCGCGGAGCAGGCCACCCTGCGGAAGCGGGCTGTCCAAACCGAAGAGGTCGCCAACGCAGCTGCGTTCTTGCTCAGCCCTCGCTCATCGGGCATCAACGCCCAGGGTCTGGTGATCGACGCCGGCATGGGAGTGAACTACTTCGACCAGAGGCTCGTTTCCCGCAGCATGGGCAGCACCGGCTCCTGAACCTGCGATCGCTCTACTCGATGCAGTAGAGCGTCTCCTTGCGTTCGCCCTCGATGGTCTCGGCAGCACGATGATAGATGCGGCCACCGATGATGGCTGAGGTCGCGAACGACTCGGTTCCAAGCTGGTTTTCGGCGACAAGTTCGAACTTCTCTGGCGAGGCTTTGTAGACGGTCGACTTACCCGATTCGTCGGTGGCGTAGATCAGACCATCCGCCAGGACCAGCGAAGAACTGAACGTGCCGCCGACACGCTCTTTCCACATCTCCTCGCCGGTGTCGCTCTTCCAGCACTGAGCCACGCCCGCGTCGAGCATGGCGTACAGATAGCCGTCCTTGAGAACCATCGATGGCACATAGACGCGGGCCGGGATTTCCCAGGCCACCGTCCCCGAACCATCAGCCTTGATTGCTGCCAGGTGATTCTTGGGGTAACCGCCGCTGGTATAGATATGAGTCCCATCGGTGACGGTCGAGGTCACACATTCCACAGTCGCGCCTGGGAACTCCCAGTTCACACTGCCCGAGGTCGGGTCGAGACTCGACACAAGGTCACAGCCTTGAACGAACATCTGATCTTTTCCGCCGATGTTCAGAATGATCGGCGATGGGTAGTTCGCTAGCGCTGGACGTGCATGCGACCAGACGACCTTGCCGGTCGCCCGGTCCAACCCCGCAAGCACCCCTGTTCCGCCGCGACAGTCGGCCGAGACCAGCACCAGCGACCCATACACAGTGGGAGACGAACTGAACCCCTGGTGCAGTTGGTAGTCGTTGACCTTCGTCTGCCAGACCTGCTGGCCTTTCAAATCGAGAGCTGTCGTATAGATCGCCCCATGCGACAGGAAGTTGACATAGATCCTCTCGCCGTCGAATGCGGGTGTTGAGTTGGCCGATGTGCTCTTCTCATTCTGTTTGGTGACGAAGCCCCCTTCGTGGACGCGGGTCTTCCACAGCTGCTCACCGGTGTCGCGATTGAACGAGTAAACCCACTGCTCGTCGGGATTGCGCACAGCGGTGTTGAGGACGACCTGGTTTCCGATAACGATCGGTGAGCCGTGCCCCTTGCCGGGGATGGACGCTTTCCAGCGAACACCTTCGGTGGCACTCCATTGAGTCGGTGCTTTTTGTCCGACGGGAGTCGTGCCGTTCCGGTTCGGACCGCGCCACCATGGCCAGTCGTTGGGTTCGAAGCGAATCGGCCCCGCTGCAGATGGCTTGTCATCTGCATGGCCCTGAATCCCCTGTCTCGCGAAGACCAGTGCGACGCCCAGACACACACTCCACATCATCCATCGTCGCATCGAATTGCCTTCTATAAAACTGGGTCGAGACTCTCTGAAGGAGAGTGGTCATCGGAATTCAGGACGAATCTCAGCATTGAGATCAGTCGGCCACGACTCGCACTGAGCGATGCCCAATGTCGGTCTGTCCGAACTGATCCGTGGTCCGCACCTCGATGTGATGCTGGCCCGGCGGGAGAGCCGGGAGGTTCAACTTCCACAGGTGCGTACAGATCCCCGGCTTAGGCATCTTGCGCCAATCGTTCGGCTTCAGATCCAACAGCATGGCTTCATGTTCGGCGGTACGAACGAAGAGCGGATCGACCTCGCCGACATGCTCCATCGGTTTCCACTCACCCATTTCATTGAGCCGCATCTCGACCGTCGAGTGGATCGAGCCCTCGAAGACGTTGGCATAGACCGGCGTCTCGGTAGTCTTCGAAGTCTTCAACTCTTCCGGCAGATCAATCTTCATCTGCCAGTTCGGATCGCGCCCGGCGGGCAGGAACCGCAGTGAGTACTTCTGACCATCGAATGAGATCAGCGAGCAGCCGTTGGGCCCGCCATCAGACATCATGGCATGAGGTATCCCCCGCTCGTCCGGGGCACCACTCCACCAGCTGCCACAGACGGTCACATTGATGATGTGGTGGTGAGGCTTGGGCCCCTGCCAGCCGTCCTGGTCGGTGATGTAGTGGTGTTCCATGGTGTGCGTATGGGCCGAGATCGACAGGCTGAACGGCCGCTTCTCAATCAGCCGGTACAGCCCGTGCCGGTCGTTTACCTGGATCAGCGGGATATGCATCATCAGCACGACCAGCTGGTCTTCCGGGATCATCGCCAGATCATTCCTGATGAACTCCAGCTGTTCCGGGCCGAAGCCTCCGCGGTAACCCCACTTGTCCGTCGCGGGGTCTTTCAGCATCCACTCAATGTCGTCGAGGACCAGGAAATGCACCGGTCCATGGTCGAAAGAGTAGTACGAAGGCCCGTAGATCCGCTCGTAAGTCTCGTTAGCATTTCGACGATTACGTGCGTCGTAGTTGATATCGTGATTCCCGATGACGTTGTACCAGGGAATCCCAAGTAGCGCGATCGAACGGTTGAGCGGCTCGAACGTCTCCAGGTTGTCGAAGGCGATGTCGCCGAGCGTCACTCCGAACGAAGCATCTGTCTTTCCCACAAGGGCTTCTACGACATCGTGGGTGATGTAATCGACTTCCTGCTGGTTGCGAGGCTGGGGGTCGCCGAAGAGGAGGGCTTTGAATTGCTCGGGCTCGTCTTGGGGATAAAGCGGGAAGTCGACCGATGCGGGGAGTGGGCCGGTCGGGGCCACGCCTTTGTACTTAAAGCCATCATCCGCTGAGCCGTTCGGCTTGTGGATGTAATAGAACTGCGGCAGGTTGTCTTCCGAGAGTGGGGTTCGCCAGCCGCGCGGCTTGATCACGAACAGTGCGGTGTCGTCGTCGACGGGAAGCGTGTATTCGCCCTGCTCGTTGGTGACGACGATCTGGTTTCCGTTGGAGACGCGAACTCCGGGGCGTGGCTCGTCACCGGCATCTCTCAGGCGATTGCCGTTCACATCGTGAAAGACGACCCCTTTGGCCATCTGCGGCGGCGCGACCTGCGGTGCCTGAGTATAACCCTCTGTCAGCATCACACCTGAGATCGCAAACAATCCGGCAAAGGCGAACAACACAACGAACGAACGCATGACGATCTCTCAACAGGAAGTCACTGACCGCGCACACCCCAGCCTGTCGAACGCTCGCGGGTTTGGCAAGCGTGGAAGTCGACAACTTCGACATGTGAGGGGGTGCGAATTCGAAGTTTGGCACAAGCGTCAGTCCACATCTGATCGGACAACCGTCTTTTGTATACAAACGAGCGTGTGTCCCGGTACGCTCTGTATCTTCCACAAGGTTGTGGAGCTCGCACCGACTGGAGAAACCTGCGAATGATCAGCTTGCCCTCGACGGGTGTCGCTCTGCGGACACTTCGATTCCGCCAATTCAGTTCTCTGGCCCCACCGGCACTGCTGGGATGCTTGTGGTTGGTGCTGGGGACTTGGGCGATGGCCCAGGATGTTCCGGCTCCTGATCGACCGGGCGAGGACTGGCCGTGCTTCCTCGGGCCGCGACACACCGGGATCTCGGGCGAGACCGGCCTGCTCGCCAAATGGCCGAAAGACGGCCCGCCGAAGCTGTGGGATCGCAAGGTTGGAACCGGTTACAGCGCCCCGTCGGTGATAGGGAACCGGCTGGTTGTTCATCATCGCCTCAACGACGAAGAGATCGTCGAATGCCTGCGAGCTGATACCGGTGAGCCGCTCTGGAATCACTCCGAACCGAGCCAGTTCGTCGACCCCTATGGTTACAACAACGGGCCACGCTGCTCGCCTGTCCTGACCGCGGACCGCTGCTACACCCTCGGAGCTGAGGGCCTGCTGTTGTGCGTGTCCCTCGTCGATGGATCGCCGATCTGGAAGCGCGAGCTGCGCAAGGAGTACAAGATCCCCGATGGCTTCTTCGGCGTCGGCTCCAGTCCGCTGCTCGAGGGGGACAAACTGATTGTGATGGTGGGTGGACAACCCGACTGCGGAGTCGTGGCCTTTGACGCAGCCACGGGAAAGCCACTCTGGAACAATGTGGGTAAGCCGACCTGGGATAAGTCAGAGACTGGTTGGAACAGTGAACCGGAGTATGAATGGACGGGCGATGAGATGGTCGTCAGCTACTCCTCACCGATCTGCGAGACGATTCACGGACAGCGGCATCTGCTATGTCTGATGCGACAGGGCCTGGTGTCGCTCGATCCCGCCACCGGTCAGGAACGGTTCCACTACTGGTTCCGGCCACGCGTGCATGAGTCGGTCAACGCCGCTCAGCCAGTCGTCAACGGCGATACAGTTCTCGTGACGGCGGCCTACCGCCTGGGTGCGGCACTGCTCAAGGTGAATCCCGATGGCAAGTCGTATGAGGTGGCATGGAAGAACCCGCTGAACATGCTGGCCCACTGGTCGACGCCCATCGTCCACGACGGAGCGTTCTATGGGTTCAGCGGTCGCCACGAGAATGAGGGGATGTTTCGCTGCCTCGCTGCGGACACTGGAAAGGTGATCTGGGAAACGGCAGGGACCTCGGAAGAGGGGCTTAAAGAACTCAAACAACGGGCCGATGGTCGAGTCGTCAACGCCGAGACGGGTGAAGTCATGCCGTGGCCCCTTTACGGCAGGGCTTCCAAGATCATGGCCGATGGCAAGTTCATCGTGCTGGCCGAACGCGGTGGGATGATGTCGCTCGTGAATGTCGATCAGACGAAGTACGAAGAGATTTCCCGGTGTGAGATTCCGCTCATGCACTACCCCAGCTGGACGGCTCCGGTCTTGTCCCGTGGTCGGCTCTATCTGCGGTGCGAAGACCGACTGATCTGCCTGGATATCAAGGCTCCCTGAACCCCGACTCAAGGGGATGGCTGCCCCTCGGGCGTTCGACTCAATCTCTCCCTCGCTGTACAGTGATACCCGGATGATGTTCCGACCGCGGGTGGAGATATTCGGATGTTCTATTGGCGAATCTGTTGCTTCGTTCTGGCTCTCAGCTGTGCTGGGATTGTCTCAGCAGCGGACTGGACTGAATTTCGCGGGCCGACTGGTCAGGGCGTCAGCGATGCGACTGGATTGCCAGTAGCCTGGAGTGATACGGAAAACCTCGCCTGGAAGATCCCGATTCCCGGGCTGGGCTGGTCCTCGCCCGTTGTGACTCAGGGGAAAATCTATCTGTCAACTTGCGTTACAACGCCAGCCGAGGGTGATAAGCCCGAGACTCACGAGTTTCGAGCCCTGTGCTTCGATGCCAGGGACGGTGCCGCAGTCTGGAACGTGGAGCTGTTCCATAAGACCGGTGAAATCAAACAGCACGGCAAGAACAGCTACGCCAGCCCCACTCCAGTGATCGATGGCGAGAACATCTATTTTCACTACGGGCCGTACGGGACGGCTTGTGTGAAGTTGGACGGGACGCCGGTCTGGAAGAATGAAGAGCTGATATACGACCCGCGACATGGGACCGGTGGTTCGCCAGCTCTCGCCGATGGGGTGCTGGTCATCAGCTGCGATGGGTATGACCAGCAGTTCGTCGTCGGCATTGATCAGACCACCGGAAAGACTCGCTGGAGAACGCCTCGCAATACGATGCCAGCGAAGGGCTTCGCCTTCAGTACGCCGCTCGTCATCAACGTGAATGGCAAGAATCAGGCGGTCTGTCCTGGGGCCAAGTTTGTCATCGCGTATGAGCCAGCCACTGGCCAGGAGATCTGGCGTTGCCAGTATGGCGAGGGCTACAGCGTCGTCCCGCGACCGATCTACTCGCACGGGCTGGTGTTCGTCAGCTCCAGCTTCGACACCGCCAATCTTCTGGCCATTGATCCGATGGGTACCGGCGATGTGACTCAGACACACATCAAGTGGCAGACTGACAAGCAGGTCCCGCACAGTGCCTCGATGGTGGCTGTCGAGGACATGCTCTTCTACGTGTCGGACAAGGGGATCGCCACCTGTGCCGACACTACCACCGGGGAGACGCACTGGCAGCAACGCATCGAAGGCAATTACTCGGCGTCGCTGACTGCCGGTGATGGTCGTGTGTACTTCCAGAATGAACAAGGGAAGGCCACGGTCGTTGCCGCCTCCAAGACCTTCGAGGAGTTGGCCACGAATTCATTCGCACCGGGAGAGCGGACTTTCGCCTCCTATGGCGTCTTTGACAAGTCGCTTCTGATTCGCAGCGAAAAGCACTTGTACCGCGTTGGCACCAATCAATCAGCACTCGCCCAGTAGATCATTCACAACACGCATTCGCATCGCGTTCGCATCACACAGGCAGCTTCATGGTCATTACGCTGATTGGTTATCGCGGCGTCGGGAAGTCGACGATCGCACCTCGCCTGGCGGACCGCCTGGGGTGGAACTGGATCGATGCGGATATCGAGATCGAACAGCGGGTGGGTCGTACGATTGCTGAAATCTTTCAGCAGGATGGCGAGCCGGGTTTTCGTGCCCTGGAAGCAGGAGTCCTGCTGGATCTCCTGTCTCGGGATCGACTCGTGATTGCGGCAGGGGGTGGAGCGATCCTGAACCCTCACACCCGTGAGACGATTCGAGCTGCGGGGCCAGCGATCTGGCTGACCGCCAGTCTCGACAGCATTTACTCCCGGCTGCACGGTGACTCGACGACAGCCACTCGCCGTCCCTCGCTGACAGGTGCCGATCCCCGGACCGAGATCGAGACTGTGCTGAATGCGCGTACGCCGCTCTACACCGAGACCGCGTCACTGGTCGTCGACACCGAGAACCGGTCTCCCGAGTCGATTCTCGATGAAATTCTCCAGGCCCTTCCCAGTTCGTTGACGAACGGGGGCCGCCGGTGAAAATCTTCGTCCAACAGGACCTGCCCCCGTGGCTCGTGCTCCCGTTCATGTTCTGGCTGGGGGCCTGCATCGGCAGCTTTCTGAACGTCTGTGTCTACCGGATCCCGCTGGCGAATACGCTGTGGGATCAGCTGAAGAGTATCGCCAACCGCGGTTCGTTCTGCCCCCGGTGCAAGACGCCGATCTGCTGGTATGACAACGTGCCGATCTTCGGGTGGTTGTCGCTCCGAGGTCGTTGCCGAGCGTGCGGATTGCCGATCTCGATGCGATATCCGCTGATTGAGTTGTTGAACGCCCTCCTGTTTGTACTCGTCTATTGGCTGGAGGTTCCCTTCGGGTTCAGCCAGGAGCTGTCGCTGAGTTCTGCCTACGCTGACCTGGGGCCGCAAACGATTCCCGGACTGGGGAGTCTGTCGCCGCTGATGTTCCTGCACCTGCGGGTCGCGTTTCATCTGGTGCTGATCGAGGCGATGCTGGTCGCCTCGCTGATCGACTGGGATCAGATGATCATTCCCGATGCGACGACAGTGCCGCAGACGATTTTTGCCGTCCTCGCTTCGACCTGTTTCGGGATCCTGCATCTTGTCCCAGCCTGGCACCAGGATCCACATCTGCTGAGGGACTTTCGGATTACTCTCCCCGAGTCGTTGCATCCCTGGCTGACGCCCGAGTGGAGCGTGCCCGCATGGTTCACGACCTCGCCACATCTGCACGGATTACTGGTCAGTGTCGCCGGTCTCGTCGTCGGAGCCTGTCTCGTCGCAGCTGTGAGGATGATTGGGTCGAGGGTCCTGCGTCGCGAGGCGATGGGCGAGGGCGACATCTTCCTGATGGCGATGGTCGGTGCATTCCTCGGTTGGCAGGCGACCGTGATCGCCTTCTTCCTGGCTGCGTTTCTGGCCTCTGCTGCTCAGATCGTCACTCTGTCCTTCAAGCTCGACAAAGAGATCCCCTACGGACCGTACCTCAGTCTCGGAACGCTCATCGTGATGTTGAGCTGGAGAGAAGTCTGGGAGCATTTTGCCAGGAGGTTCTTTTCGCTCGGACCGATGCTGATTCCCTTGACGCTCATGATGTTCGTGATGTTCCCCCTGTTGCTGTTCATGATGCAGGGGATCAAATGGCTGCTGGGAATTCCGCTGCATCCGCCGGAGCCAGCAGGCGTCTGGACCGCAGCTGACCAGAACCAGTTTGTGGCCAGCGAAAACGCCGATCGCCACCAGGGCCGCTGGCCCACAAACCCCGACTGGCCAGGCGATGCTTCCGGCCGAGGGACCATGTTCGTGGAGCAGTGGAAGAATCCGATCTAGGTTTGTTCTCGCTTCACCCTCTGGTCGCCGTTTGAGGAAATTGACTCTCGATGTCTGATATAATCGACACCCTGGAATTGGCTCAGAGTCGTCTTCCGCGAACATTGGCGGTGATCCAGACAGGGATTGAGCGTGGGCTGCATTTCGGAATCCAGCTGTTCGCCTCGCGCGATCTGGAGCCGGTGGTCGATCTGGCTGTGGGTGAGAATCACCCGGGCGAACCACTCACGAGTGATATGATTTTGCCATGGCTCAGCGCCGGTAAGCCCATCACAGCTCTGGCGGTGATGCAGCTCGCGGAAGAGGGACGACTTAACCTCGACCGGCCAGTGATGCAGCTGATTCCGGAGTTCGGACAAAGCGGCAAAGAGGCGATCACGGTCCGGCACCTGCTGACGCATACGGCGGGAATTGATGCTGTCGCCCTCGGGTGGCCGGGCACGCCCTGGGACGAGATCATCGCCCGGATCTGCGCGGCGCCGCTCAAGCCCGGATCCATTCCCGGCGAGACACCCGCTTATGACCCGCAGCGCAGCTGGTTCATCCTGGGCGAGATCATCCAGCGCTTGCGGGGACGCCCCATCGCCGAGTGGCTGAGAAGCGAGATCTTTGAACCACTGGGCATGAAGAACACCTGGCTGGCGATGCCCGCGGCACTCTATGAGATGTTCGCCCCGCGGTTGGGGGCAGTCCATGTGACCAACGCGGGACAGCTCAAACGCAACCACTCACATCTCCAGGATGCGGTGACCTCACCCGCACCCGGCAGCAGCTGTCGCGGGCCAATTCGTGAGCTGGGCCGGTTCTATGAGATGATGCTCTGTGAGGGGACCTGGAAAGGACGCCAGCTCATCTCTCCGGAGACCTTCCGGTTGATGACCTCCCGGCATCGGATCGGGATGTTCGATCAGACTTTCCAACACACGGTCGACTTTGGTCTGGGGGTCATCGTCAACTCGAACAAGTATGGGGCGAACACGATTCCCTATGGCTTCGGTCGCCGGGCGTCGGAGGGCTCGTTCGGGCACGGAGGTTCGCAGTCGTGCATCGGGTTTGCTGACCCCGAATTCCGCCTGGCCGTCGCTGCGGTGGCCAACGGTTACCCCGGCGAGGTTCCGCACAACCGCAGGTTCCGCGATCTGCTGACCGCGCTCTACGACGACCTGCTGGGACCGCCGGTCTGAGACGGTCCGATGCGTTCAGACGCGGGGGGCTTGGAAAGTTCTACGAGGCCGAATGTCCAGTTCGCTTGTCGAACAGGAACTCACACGGCTCCAGGCGGGCTCCATCCGCATCCGCCACCGCGAAGTCGGTCGGTCCCCAGAGCGAAACACCCGCGTACTGGCCAGACTTGTTCAACAGGTAGAGCTTCAGGCCGAAGTTCGGCTTACCGTCCTTCCCGAGCAGGTGTGGTTCACGCGTATGGGCGACCACTCTTTGCAGTAGCTCCATTCCCGCCTCGCGCGGGTGGGCTCCCTGCCGCATCAATTCCACAGCTGTGGCCGAGCTGGCATGTTGCAAGTTCGCCTCACCGCGACCGGTACTGCCACAGGAGCCAACCGCGTTGTCGCAATAGAGCCCGGCTCCGATCACTGCGGAGTCACCGACTCGTCCGGGGATTTTGAAGGCCAATCCACTGGTGGTCGTCGTGCAGGAGATGTCTCCTTGCGGGTTGATCGCCGAGCAGTGAATTGTTCCTGTCGGACGTTCGAGAGCTTCGGACCGTTGGTAGACGAGAGCATCGGTCCCCGGAACGTCGTCCGCTTCGAGCTTGAAGAACTCACGCACTTCGGGATCAACGTCATCGATTGCCGGGGCAATCCAGTCGTCCCGCATCGACCGAGTCCGCTTCCAGTACATCCAGATCTTGCGGGCCTTTTCGGTCAGCAGGTTCTCTTCCTCAAACCCATTGAACCTCGCGAACCGACGGCCCCCTTCGCCGACCAGCAGCACATGATCGGTCATCTGCATCACGAGTTGGGCGACGCGGGCCGGATGACGAATTCCCTGAATCCCCGCCACCGCTCCCGCGCGGTGAGTCGGCCCATGCATCACAGCTGCGTCGAGTTCAACGACGCCGTCTTCATTGGGCAGTCCGCCATACCCGACGGTCAGGTCATTCGGGTCGTCTTCGACGAGTGACACTCCCGCGATCACCGCATCCAACGGATCCGCACCCGCCTTCATCAGTTGAAAAGCCCGAGCAACGGCCCCTAGACCATTCGCGGAAGAGATCACACGGGGAGTGAATTGTTGGGACATGCGGAGTGTCTCGACCAGTGAGAGTCTCGGTGTTGCGGAATCCAAAAAAACAGCCAGCGCAGGGATCACTCCCCGCACCGGCTGTAAAATTCTCAGGAGACTTACTTCGCTGCAGCCAGAACCGTGTCATAGTTCGGGTGATCTGCGATTTCGGAACAGTATTCCACGTGCTTGATCTTGTTGTCGGCTCCGACCACGAAGATCGCCCGGGTCAGGCAGCGGTCGAGTGGGCCGCCGGTGATCAGGACGCCGTACGACTTACCGAACGCGACAGTCCGGTGATCGCTCAGGCTGGTGACCTTGTCGACGCCTTCGGCTCCGCACCACCGCTTCTGACCAAAGGGCAGGTCGGTGCTGACGACCAGGATCGCCACATTCGGCAACTTCGCAGCTTCGTCGTTGAATCGCTTGGTCTCCGCATGACAGACGGAGGTGTCGAGCGATGGAATCGTCGCGATGATTCGCGTCTTCCCGGCAGACGCGGCGAGCGTGACATCTTCCAGCCCGTTGTTCTGCAGAACAAAATCAGGAGCTGTGTCGCCAACCTTCAGTTCGGTGCCGGAGAGAGTCACCGCGTTACCTTTAAGAGTTACGGAGGCCATTTGTGTTCCTTTTGAGTGTGAACCGCTCGGGGCGGCTTGTGTTTGGTGATCCGCTCACTCAGTATTGCGGGTCTGTGTCGTGTTGCAAGTCTTAGGTCCGGGAGTCCTCGCGCGGTGGTTGATATCGCGTCCTTCCTGCAGCTTCTGATTCTCCTCGCCAGCATGACCGTCTGGGGGGGGATCATTCAGAGGCTCCGTCAGGGGCAACCGCTCCTCACTCGCCACGTCCCGGCGACTCGACCTCGACCGTATCTGTCTGTGGCGATCGCACTGAGCTGGATACTGATTCAGTCTGCCACGATGCTTATTCCGGGGAGCTCCACCCATTCGGTCGACAAGTTTGATGAGGGGGTGGCACTTGGACTGTTGTTGTACAATCTCTGTATTCAAGTCATCACAGCCTGCGTCCTGATCGTGAGTCTTTCATGCCTAGGACGCCAGGGGCTGACGCGCTTTGGATTCGATTTGCGTCATGTGAAAGAGTCGATCAGTATCGGGATACTGGGGTACTTCGCTGCAGTCGTCCCGGTCATAGTGGCCAATCTCGCCATCCTGCCGCTGCGTACGGAGGACAATCAGCATATCTTCTTGCAGATTCTCAATGCCCAGCAGTCCGTCCCGCTGGTGGCGCTGATGTCTGCTTCGGCGGTCATCATGGCTCCGATTGAAGAGGAACTGCTGTACCGAGTGATCTTCCAGGGGGTGCTTCAGCGTTACTTGACGCCATGGGCTTCGATCATGATTTCTTCGGCCGTCTTCTCCGCTGTCCATGGATTCCCCGACGCGATCGGACTGTTTCCGTTGGCGCTGGTCCTGGGATTTCTGTATTGGCGGACGGGGAGTTATCTGACCATCGTGGCGACGCATGCTGTCTTTAATGGAGTCACTGTCCTGCTCACATTACTGAGTCCTCAGGGCTGAGGTGATCGAGCGGACGGAGTGGTTGTGAACGAGATGATTCTGACGGACTCGCTGAAACGCACTGCTCCGTGGTAGGGTATAGATGCTGGCTGTCGCAAGTTGGCGCCTGCCATTGTGATCACGTATCCGCCCCGTTTTGAGTCATGAGTCATGCTGACCCCGATTCGGTTTGCCTCGCTTGTCGTGTGCTATCTGATTCTGACTGCGAGTTGTGGTCAGTCATCGGCCTGGGCCCAGGCTGAAACGCCCGCAGCTCCGGCTGCGAAGCCGATCCCGGAAGGGCCTCAGTTGCCGTTGATCGTGCTGAATATCGCGAGCCTGGACCGCGTTCTGACCGATGTCGATTACATGTTCAAGGCAGCCGAGCGGCCTGACATGATGGAACTGGTGACCAACTTCATTACCAATCAGGTCGGCGACCTGAAAGGAATGAATCGCGAGAAACCGTTCGGAGTGATGTTGTTCCTGACGGCCGGTCTGCCGCCGAGGCCTACCCCCGTGTTGTACGTTCCGGTCGATGGGATTGAAGACCTGATGAAGGTCGTCGAAACGGGTCCGGTCAAGCCGAGGCCCGTCGATGGCAAGGAGGGGCACTACGAACTCAAGGGGCGGCGGCGCGGTTTCTATTGCGTGTTGAAACGGGGCTATGCCTATCTGACCAACGAAGATAACAAGGAGTTGCTGGAAGCGGAGCTGCCTGAGCCCGCCGCTTACGCTGAGCCGATGGCAGCAAAATATGACCTGGGGATTTCTCTACAGATCAAGAACGTTCCCCTCACCATCCGGACGGTGATGCTCGCCTTTCTACGCCAGAGTACCGAGGCCCAGCTGCAGCAGCGTGACGGTGAGTCAGACGCGGGTTACAAAATGCGTCGGGCACAAGGCATCAATAACCTGGAGTTAATCGAGCAGATCCTGACGCAGTGCGATCAGATCCAGATCGGCGTCGACTCTTCGGAAGAGCGGAAGAACGTCGAGGTCGAACTACTGCTTGATGCGACACCCGACAGCGAGATGGCGAAGCTGACGAAGGATCTGGCGGGACGGAAGTCATTCTTTGCCCCGCTGTTCGACGATGGGAAACCGCTCACCGTGTCGGCAAGCTGGAAGATGGATAAGCGAGAACGCAAGGCCGCGGTGGCGATGGTCGATGCCATGCGGGCCAGCCTGACGAAGGACTTGCCGCCGGAGACAGTGCCGAATGTGGCTCCATTGTTCGACGCGATGAAGGCCACCGCAGAGAACGGCGAGATGGATTTCTGTGTTCAGTTTCAGCCGGTGTCGGACCGGAAGTTTGTCTTCGTGGGTGGTCTGCGCGTGATCGGTGGCGAGTCACTGGGACGGGGGCTCGAGCAGCTGTTGACTGCGGTCCAGGGTCGAGAGGAACTCGACAAAGTGGAGTTGAATGCCGATACCCACCATTCGATCACATTTCATCGACTGGTGGCGAAGAACGTCCCGCAACGGGAGCAGAAAGCCTATGGGGGCGTCCCCAGCGTCTATCTGGGGGCCAGCTCGCAGACACTCTGGTTCGCACTCGGTGGGGATGAAGCGATGCCCCGGCTGAAATCGGCCATCGACGCTGTCCAGGAAGGCCAGGCGACCGAGCCGACCGGTGGGACGGCGTACCCTTTTCAAATGATTCTGCACACTGCTCCGTGGTTGAACCTGCCAAGCATTGACGAAGCGGATGAGTCGCGGCAGAACTTCGCCAAACAGGCCCTCCAGGAGAACAGCGATTCTGTGCGTGCCTCCGTGCAGCCGACCGACACTGGCACACGCTCCCGCCTCGTCATCGACGAAGGCTTCATCAAGCTGGTTGGATTGCTCCTGGCCCGGGAATACGACAAGAGCCAGTTGTAATAACAGTAGGGCAGGATTCAAAAAACAAAGGCCGGGACGATGATCGCCCGGCCTTGTATTCCTGACAGGTTCGAGAGGCGGGGACCTCCCGAAACGCAAACAAAATGGCGAGGATGGGACTCGAACCCACGACCCGCGGCTTATGAATCCGCTGCTCTACCAACTGAGCTACCTCGCCGAGGGCCGACAGCGGGTCAGCTGTCGGCGGGAAAGTCTACCACGCCCATTTCGCAGGGCAAGCGAGTCTGTCTTGATCCAGACACCGAGTTTCGTCCGCGGTTCGCCAAATCTTCCGCGTGCCGCGGGGCTTAGAACTTCGCGACTTCTTCGGGTTTCGGGCTGTAATTGACTACGGATTCCCTGTTATCATCGACGATCCCCGATCCGACTCACAATTCATGAGTCGAGATCGTTGTTGCTGATTTCCCGCCTGTTGACACACCTCATCTGGAGGCCACTCCCATGTCCCATATTCCCCCAGGTTCATCCCGGAGACAGTTTCTCAAGGCGGGGACACTCGCCACCGTGGGCGGAACAGTGTTATCGGCTCTAAGTCCGAGTGTTCTCCACGCAGCTGGGGGTGATGTTCTGCGTGTCGGGATCGTCGGCTGCGGCGGGCGTGGCACGGGGGCGATGCAGCAGGCGTTGCGAGCTGATCCGAACGTCAAGCTCGTCGCCATGGCGGACGCCTTCGCCGACAAGATCGAGTCGGGTCTGAACGCCCTCAAGGGACAGAAGGACATCGCCGACAAGATTGCCGTCGACAATGATCACAAATTCGTCGGATTCGACTGTGTCGAAAAGATGCTGGCCTCCGGCGTGGATGTCATTCTGCTCTGTTCCCCGCCTGGTTTCCGCCCGGCTCACATGAAAGCCGCGGTCGAAGCGGGCGTGCATGTGTTCTGCGAAAAGCCTGTGGCTGTCGACGCCCCAGGCGTGCAGGCGGTGATCGAGGCCTGCAAGGTCGCCAAAGAGAAGAAGCTGTCGGTCGTGTCGGGCCTCTGCTGGCGCTATCACCCCGCAGTGATCGAAGCCTTCAAACGTCTGCATGACGGTCAGATCGGTAAGATCGTGGCGATGCAGTGTTCCTACAACACCGGCTTCCTGTGGAACAATGGTCGCAAGGACAACTGGAGCGACATGGAGTACCAGGTCCGCAACTGGCTCTACTACACCTGGCTGTCGGGTGACCACATTGTCGAGCAGCACATTCACAGTATCGACAAGCTGGCCTGGGCGATGAACGACGAGCCGCCCATTGCCGCCACCGGCACCGGTGGCCGACAGGTGCGCATCGAGCCCGCGTTCGGTCACATCTATGACCATTTCGCGATCGAGTACGAATACGCGGACGGGCTTAAGGGCTTCAGCCGGTGCCGCCAGCAGGGTGGTTGCCACAACGACGTGTCGGATCACTTCTACGGCACGAACGGGACACTGCACGTGAAGGGCGAAGACACCAGCATCGTGGGTCCGAATGCCTGGTCCTATAAGGCTCCCGATGGGGTCGACCACAACATGTATCAGCTGGAGCACAACGCTCTGTTCGCCAGCATCCGCAAGGGCGAGCCGATCAACAATGGCGAGTACATGACCCGCAGCACCATGCTGGCGATTCTGGGCCGGATGGCAGCCTACACAGGCAAGCGGATCACCTGGGAAGAGGCGATGCAGTCGAAGGAGAAGCTGGGACCCGACACATACCAGTTCGGCCCCTTGCCGTTCCCGGAAGTCGCGATGCCCGGCATCACTGAATTTGTCTGACTCAAAGGCACTCACCCCTGGTTGAGCTCCGTGCCTGACCGGAATCGATTCGTCCAGAAGCCTGCATTACGCAGGCTTCTGGTGTTTGGGGAGTGCTGGAAACGTCCCTGGCCCACCCCCGCAGTCGGCCAGTGGAATTCCGTCTCGGCGGGTCTTCGGATACAAAGTCCTGAGCGGCGAATCCCCTCATGCGTCTGAGATTCGGGTCGCTCGCTCCCCTCCCCCTGTTGAGCTCACTGCCATGAAGAAACTTTGGAACGCTCTCGCGGTTGCGTCACTGGCTGTGTCATTCGCTTCGATCACTTCGGCCCAGGACTCGGTCAACTTGCCGACGATCGGAGAGGTTGTCCGCGACGACGCGGCGATCGATTCGCTGATCGCCAAGGAGACACCGATCCAGGTGCTGTCATCAGGGTTTGAATGGAGCGAAGGCCCCGTGTGGGTGCCTGCTCAGGGGAACGAGCCCGGCTATCTGCTGTTCTCCGACATTCCCCGCAACTCGATTATGAAGTGGGTTGAGGGGAAGGGCGTCAGCCTGTTCCTCAAGCCTGCGGGTTACACCGGTCAGGTCGAGTACGGCAACGAGCCCGGATCGAACGGCCTGCTGCTCGACGCCCAGGGACAGCTGGTCGCCTGTGAGCATGGTGACCGCCGCGTGTCGGTGCTGACCCAGGGAGGCGGTAAGCGGACCCTCGTCGACAATTATGAGGGCAAGCGTCTCAATAGCCCGAATGATGCGACCTTCAAGTCGAATGGTGATCTCTACTTTACTGATCCTCCATACGGCCTGCCCAAGCAATACGACGACTCGCGTCGCGAACTCGATTTCTGCGGTGTTTACCGTCTGTCCAAGGACGGCAAGCTGACACTCCTCACGAAGGAGATGACCCGTCCCAATGGCATCGCATTCTCTCCCGATGAGAAGACTCTCTATGTGGCGCAGTCCGATCCCGACGCGGCGATCTGGAAGTCGTTCCCCGTGAAGTCCGATGGCACGCTGGGTGAAGGCAAGCTCTTCTACGACGCGACCGAGAACTTCAAGAAGGGGCTCCCCGGCCTGCCTGATGGCATGGATGTCGATTCCAAGGGGAACATCTTCGCGACCGGCCCCGGCGGCGTGTACGTCTTTAATCCCGGTGGCAAGCTGCTCGGGCGCATCAGCACTGGCGAGAAAACTGCCAACTGCAAGTTTGGCGGACCGAACGGCGACCAGCTGTATATGACTGCCGACATGTATATCTGCCGGATTCAGACGCTAACGAAGTAGTGTGAGAGGTCTTCCGGGAGGGCGGCTCAGCAGTAGATTCGCCCTCCCATTTTGATGTCACTTCTTTTGAGTTCCCATGTCGAACACCCTCACACCCGAACAAGTTCGCAAGGTCGCCAATCTTGCCCGACTGCAACTGTCGGACGCAGACGTGAGCCGCTTCACGCAACAGCTGGGGCAGGTCCTGGGCTATGTCGAGATGCTGGGTGAACTCGACACAGAGGGAGTGACTCCGCTGGCGCACCCGCTGGAGATCGAGAACGTCCTGCGCGAGGATGTCCCGACTCCGTCACTGCCTCGAGAAGCCGCTCTGTCGAACGCTCCCAAGTCTGATGGCCGCTGTTTCATTGTCCCGCAGATCATTGACGCGGGATGACTGTCGCCTTTCACTCCGTGAGATGTCGCATCGACCAGATCGAGTCGTAACGAAATTCAACCGGGGGGCTGACGCCGCCCCGCTCGCCAGACAAAGACCAAGTTCACCTCCATGTCCACGATCACCCGCGAGCTTCATCAATCACTTCTCTCTGGCGAGGTCAGCAGCGCCGAACTCGTGCGGCAGAGCCTGGACCGGATTGCAGCTTGTGATGGCCAAGTGAAGGCGTTTCTCAAGACCGACGCAGAATCGGCACTGGCCCAGGCCGAATCGATCGATGCGATGCGGAAAACGGGGCAGCCAGTTGGAGTGCTTGCGGGATTGCCCGTCGGACTCAAAGACAACATCTGCGTGTCTGGTACCACTGCCACCTGCGGCAGCCGGATCCTGGAAAACTTCATCTCGCCCTATGATTCCCATGTGGCCGGTCGGCTCAAGAGCGAGGGAGCAGTGCTGCTGGGGCGGCTCAATCAGGATGAGTTCGCGATGGGCTCCTCCTGCGAGAATTCCGCGTTCGGCCCGACGCATAACCCCTGGAACCTCGATCACACGCCAGGCGGCTCCAGCGGTGGTTCTGCAGCTGCGGTGGCGGCGGGGATGTTGCCGCTGACGTTGGGGTCTGACACGGGAGGTTCGATTCGCCAGCCAGCTGCGTTCTGCGGCATTGTCGGAATGAAGCCGACGTACGGGCGGGTGTCACGATACGGGCTGGTGGCCTATGCCAGTTCGCTCGACCAGATCGGCCCGTTTGCGGGAGATGTCTACGGGGCTGCGCTGCTGCTTGAATCCATCGCCGGGCACGATCACCGCGATTCGACTTCGGTCGACTGTCCGGTTCCGGCCTACACCAAGACCGTCGATCTGCCGTTGGCCGGGCTGCGCATCGGTGTCGCGAAAGAGCACTTCGTCGAAGGTCTTGACCCCGAGGTCGAGCGGTCGGTGCGCGAGGCGATCAAGGTCTATCAGTCGCTCGGCGCGACGCTCGTCGATATCTCGCTGCCGCGGTCTAAGTACTGCGTGGCGGTGTACTATCTGGTGGCTTCTTCGGAAGCGTCGAGCAACCTGTCACGGTTCGATGGTGTCCACTACGGTCACCGGGCTGAGAAGTTCGGCAACCTGGCCGAGATGTACGCAAATTCGCGGGCTGAAGGCTTCGGCGATGAAGTCAAGCGCCGCATCATGCTCGGAACGTACGCCCTCTCGGCCGGGTACGTCGATGCGTACTACAACAAGGCACTGAAGGTCCGCCGTCTGATCCGCGAGGACTTCGACACTGCTTTCAAATCGGTCGACGTGATCGTGTCGCCGGTGACGCCGACTCCCGCTTTCAAGCTGGGGGCCCTGACCTCCGACCCATTGGCGATGTATCTGCAGGACATCTACACCCTCAGCGCGAATCTGGCGGGGATCCCGGGCATCTCACTCCCCTGCGGCGTGTCGAAGAGTGGTCTGCCGATCGGTCTCCAACTCCTCGGGCCTCATTTCTCCGAGGAGCA
>QWOR01000010.1 GCA_003669575.1 Planctomycetota bacterium
TACGTGTTTTGACATGATTGCTCCCCAGCAATTGCAGATGGCGTTTTTGAGACGAGATCGTTGAGAGAGATTCTTGTTCAATACTTCAAACGAAACGATACCCGTGAGGGAGCGACTTTTCCAGATCGAACTGTTTCAGTGAACAGAGCAATCATTGAGTCAGGCATGTTTTCGGCGCGAGAGACTCGGCGGCCATTCAGGACCGCGATCTGAGTCAGCGAGAGTAAGAATGTACATCCCAACCTGCGGAGCGTCGTTCTACTTCTCTGAGTGGAGACACAGGAGAGAAATAGTACCAGGACACTGGATCAAGACATGGGGGCTGACACTCGGCCGCGTCCGAGGAGAATCATCTCCGGCCAAGTCACCATTGATTGAGCTTGTGGCGGAGCGGCAGCACGTCTCCGCCCACGCCCTATTGCACGCCCCAGACCAGGGCGGCCTTGGCGAGGTGCATGCGGTTTTCGGCCTGCGGGAAGCAAAGGCTCTGTGGGCCATCCATCACATCATTGGAGACTTCGAGCCCACGCCGTGCAGGAAGGCAGTGCATGAACCGGGCCTTGCGGTGAGCCGACTGCATCAAAGCTGTGTCGACCTGGAACCCCTTGAAGTCCTTCTGGCGGGCTTCCTTTTCGTCTTCCTGGCCCATACTTGCCCAGACATCGGTGTAGATGACATCGGCATTCGCCGCTGCGGCGTACGGGTCGTTCGACTCCAACACATCCAGTTTGGGGAAACGCTGCTTCAGTTGTTCGATGAAGGATCGGGGGAGTTCATATTCTGGAGGCGTGCCGATGGAGAAGTTCATTCCCACATGGCCACACACTTCAGCGAGCGACACAGCGACGTTGTTACCATCGCCGATATAGGCCACCCGCAGCCCCTCGAAGGAACCGAACGCCTCAAAAATCGTCAGGGCATCGGCCAACGCCTGGCAGGGGTGGCAGTCGTTCGACAGGCCGTTAATCACCGGCTTGCCTGACCAGCGGGCGAAGTCCTCAATCAGCGACTGCTTGAACGTTCGCAGTGCAATAATGTCCGAATAGCCACCGATCACTCGCGCCACATCCGAGACAGCTTCGCGACCTTCCAGTCCCGCGTCTTTCCCGGTCAGGAAAATACTGCTGCCGCCCAGCTGCATCATGGCCGCGTCGAAGCTGAGGCGGGTCCGGAGCGACGGCTTCTCGAAGACCTGAGTCAGAACGTGCCCAGCCAGGAGTGCAGGACGTTCGCCACGACGGAGCCGCGATTTCAGATCGCTGGCCAGGGCGAGAATCTCACGCACATCTTCGGATGACAAATTGAACAGCGAGGTCAGGTGTCGCATCGCTGTGGTTCCTGACTAATGATTGGAAGGACGAAACGGGAATGCTCCAGAACACTCAGACAAGACTTCCGAAGTCTCGGTTCATCGGGAAGGCGTGGGTGGCGGACAAGACTCGACCAAGCCAGAAGAACTGCTCGATCAGCCCCCACCCTTGAAGATCTTACGCTGCATCGTCGCCTGGTAAGGCGTCCAGGTCGACTGGGAGTTCGGGTCGCTCGTAATCAACGTCGTGTATTCGTTGACCTTGGCATCCAGATTGTCCAGATGGTGGAGTGCGATCGCCTCGGGAGTCATCGGCAGCTTGGGGCTGCCAAACTCGTACGAGCCATGATGGCTCAGCAGCATGTGCTTGACCCGCAGAAGCGTCTCCTCCGGGAACTTGCGACCGAGCCGTCGCTCTGCCTCGGGGATGTGCTCGTTGACCATCTCGACCCCCTGCACCAGATGGCCGATCAGCTGGCCCTCGTCCGAGTAGCCAAAGACGGCTTCAAATTCCAACTCGCGGACCTTGCCAATGTCGTGCAGAAAGGCTCCGGCGAGCAGTAGTCGCGAGTCGACCTTGGGATAGAGATCCGCAATCCGTGTGATCGTTTCCAGCAGATTAACGATGTGTTCAAGCAGTCCACCCGCGTACGCGTGATGTAATCGGATCCCAGCTGGGGCCAGGGCGAGCTTGGCCATGAACTCTTCATCGTCGAGAAAACAGCTCATGAGCGTCCGTAATGGCGCATCATCAATGCTCAGCAGAATCTCCTTCAACCGGGCCAGCAGGCGGGCCGTATTGACCGAAGTTTCCTGCTGGAAATCCGATTCATCGATTGCAGTCGCGGCGACTTTCTCGATGCGGTTCATAATCAGCTGCAGGTTTCCCTGGAACAGCTGGGCTTTGCCTTTGACCTTCACGTAGTCGCCAACCTGCAGCAGGTTGACAGCCGTCTCGGAGACATTCCACAGCAGACCACTCACCTGCCCCGTCTTATCTCTAAGCTGAGCAAGCAGATACGACTCAGCGTGTCGATTGGCACGGAGCTGTCGGTCGGCGAGGAGGAAGACCTCTTCGACGGGCGAACCATCGGCCAACTGATTGACAAACACACGCGGCATAGCAGTCGAACCTGGCTCGGCGACAAGAAACGAAGACGGATCGGGGTTCGGGCACAGGGCACGAATCCGATCCGGGAACAGACCATGTTACGGCGGCATGGAAGCCGCCACAAGCGCCGGATTCAGGAGTGGGCAGAACTTATTCCGTCCCACCGGATATTCGAACGATTATGAACATCTGCCGTAATTGGCTGACAACTGAGATCAGTCCGGTTATTCTGACTGGCACGTCTTTACGTTCGGGGATGCCACTCCGTGAATACTCTTCGAAACACATTGTTTTTCAGCCTGACGTTACAGATCTGTATCGCTGCCGGAATTTTTGCAGCTGCGGAAGAGGCTCCACTGGTCCTAGTGACGTTGCCCATTGCGGTGGCGTCGTTGTTCCTGATCGACCTGCTCGGCTGGGTTCGTCCGCCGACATACATGCTGAACCTCATGGCACTGGCTGCCTTCGGTTTCGCCTTTGCCGAGTTTCGCAATGAGGGGGAGGCCCGCCTGCTGGCGGGTGGGCACCTGGTGGCGTATCTCACCTGGACGTTCCTGCTGCAGTCGAAAGACCTGCCGCGGATGTGGTGGATGTTCGCCCTTTCGGTGCTGCAGGTCGCGATGGGAGCAGTGCTCACGATCCAGCCGTGGTTCGGTGCAGCCCTGTTCGTGTACACCGCGTCGACCGTCTGGACGATGTCGCTGCTCAGTCTGGCGCGAGCCGCGCTATTGGTTGATCCGCAGCTACTGGCCCCCGACTCTGAGCGTCGCCAGACGGCTGACGTGGGACTGATCCCCGAGTCACGAACGACTGTTGCCCGCAATGGAGTCCGCACCGATGAGCACGGTCGGTGGATCTCACCTCGATTCCTGGGCGGCGGAGTGGTCACGTTTGTCCTGATGCTGATGGTCGGGATCGCGTTCTTCGTCCTGACTCCCCGAGTCTGGATCGGCCAGTTGAACCGCGAGGCGAAAGCGGCCATCCGGCAACCGGGCAGTTCCACCACCGGCTTTGCTCAGAATGTGAAACTCGGTGACATCGGTCAGGTCATGGAGAGCAATGAGCTCGTCATGCAAGTCTCCGTCACGGATAAGGCGAACCGGAAGTTCCCGCAGGCAGAACTGGCCAGCTACATTGGAGTTGAACCGCTTTTCCGTGGCGCGATTCTGGAAAACTACTCACAGGGTGCCTGGACCGAGGAAAAGTATCCCGACTACTTCTGGGTGGCAGCGCCTGGAGAAACCGAGCAACTTCGGGTCAAGGTCCAGATTTCGGTCCAGCCGATTGGGTCACCGGTGCTGTTTTATCCAGGAGCCGCCTTGAACGCCTGGTCGAATAGCGATAATGAGCAGATCGTATTTAACACCACGACGCTGGCCATCAAGCGTCAGGAAAACGAATTGGAGAAGCCCTTCAACTACGTGGTTTCGATCGTGCCCCCGCAGTCCATGTCTCGACGACGTGACAGACGGTGGAACCGTCAGCTGGGTTTGGAGATGAATTATACGAGACTGCTGGCCACACCCTCGACGCGGCTGACCGAGCTGGCAAAACAGGTCCTGCGCAAGTCGATCAACGACGAGGAACTTGGAGCCGAATCGGCAGCGAGGATTCTGGAGTCGTACCTGCGTGACTCCAACGAGTTCAGTTACACACTCGACCTTTCGGTAGATGATGCGAAGATCGATCCGGTGGAGGACTTTGTCTTTAACCGCAAGCGGGGACATTGTGAATATTTTGCGTCCGCGCTGGCACTGATGCTTCGCGGCGTGGGAATACCCACACGGCTGATCAGTGGTTTCAAGGGAGCTGAGTACAACTCTCTGACGGGCGATCTGGAGGTGCGAGACCTCCATGCTCATGCGTGGCTGGAGGCCCGCGTAGATGGCGGCTGGATCACCCTCGACCCAACCCCGGGCGAACGTGACACCGCAGTCGCCACCAAGGCGAAAGAAACAACCACCAATCTTGCCGAACGAACCCGCTCATTCTGGTTTCAGGGGATGAACTACAACAACTCTCAGCAGGAACAGCTGGTCTATGGTCCTCTGCGGGAATTTGGCGTTGCTGTCAGGAGCAACTTCGAGGGCTTGATGCAGGGGCAAATCCCGCTGTTCTCGCAAATCAAATCGATCGCGACGACGCCCAGCGAGTGGTTGAGTGTACCGGGCATCCTCTTCGGGGGCCTCCTGCTGCTGATGCTGGGAGGACTGGCCTGGGGACTACGCGTGCTTCTCAAACGCTGGCGAGGCTGGAGCCGTGAACGGGACCTGCACGAGCGGCGCAAAATCACCGTGGCCTTTTATGCGAGACTGATTGCACTGCTCCAGAAGCTCGGATTCGAGGAGATCCAGACACTCACCCCGCGCGAATTTGCCCAGCGGACGGAAGCACGTTTTCAGTCCCAGTTCCAAGGGGCGGGACTCGCTGGAATCCCCGCCCGACTGGTCGAGACGTTCTATGCGGTCCGGTTTGGCGAGCAACCGCTGACAGCGGACCAGTTGAAAACTGTCGATCATCAGCTGGACCAGCTGGAACACTGCCTCCTCCAACCTTCCACGTAAACCCGAGTGAGTGGCCAGGCGCTCGCCTCCACCCCGCCTCCCCGCCCCGATTGAGCAATTCATGCCCCACTGGATACGTCTGTGTCTGCTACTTGTCGCTATCGGAAATAGCCCTCTCCTGCTCGCCGAA
>QWOR01000047.1 GCA_003669575.1 Planctomycetota bacterium
ATCGAACTGGCTGGCGAAATCAACTCGAAGATGCCGGAATACGTCATCTCCCAGCTGGGCGAGTTCCTCAACGATCAAGGTAAGCCGATCAAGGGGAGCAAGATCCTGCTGCTGGGAGCGGCGTACAAGAAGGATGTCGATGATCCGCGAGAGAGCCCGTCGTTCGTGCTGATGGAGCTGCTGATCAAGCGCGGGGCTGTGCTGTCATACAATGATCCGCACGTCCCGTCGCTGCCCAAGATGCGGCATCATCCGACGCTGCCTGCGATGGAAAGCACTCCGCTCACTGCGGAGAACCTGTCCAAGTTTGATTGCGTGCTGATCTCGACCGATCACTCGGCGTACGACCCGGAATTCCTCGTCAGGCACTCCAAGATGGTCCTCGACACGCGAAATCTGACCAAGAACGTCATCGACGGCCGCGAGAAGATCTTCAAGGCGTAGTCGCTTCCGAACTGGCGATTGCATGCACGACCAAGCCCGGGGGTTGCAACCCCCGGGCTTTTTTCGTCGCAATGCGTTTCATGGCAACGAGAATGAAAATCTCGTCCCGTGGATCTACGCTTTGTCTATAATTTCGAGATGAACTTCCAACCTCGTTACTTTCTTGCCGGTCCTTCCATGCGAATTCTGCCCTGGCTGACGTTGAGTCTGTGTCTGCTGGTGGGATGCGGCAAGGCCCCACCCCCTGAACCGGTGGATCCTGTCCCCGCAGGCGTCGTGATTCCATCAGGGATGCCGAACGACAAGTGGTTCCACGAGAACGTCCTGTCGAGCAAAGTCCCGGTGCTCGTCGACTTCACAGCAACATGGTGCCCCCCATGCCAGATGATGAAACCACACCTTCACAAGGTCGAAGAAGCGTTCGGTGATCGACTGAAAGTCGTGGAAATCGATGTCGATGAAAAGACCTACCTGCCTGCGTTCTTCGAGGTGGATGGTTACCCCTGCCTGATCATCATCAAAGACGGAAAAGTCGTCGCCAATTCTGTCGGCGGTCGCGAATACAAGGACCTGTTAGCGTTCCTCAAACCCGTGCTGGGCGATCCGTAAGCCGGACGACCATTAATCCTCGGCGTAGCGCGCCTCCCATCCGAGCTCACGAAGAATTTCGCGTTCGCGGCCTCGCATGATCTGCTGCTCTTCATCGGTTAAGTCGTCATACCCACACAGATGTAACAGCCCGTGGACGAGGTACAGACAGGCCTCGGACTTCGCTTCCCAACCGTACTCCTCGGCTTCATTCACGGCGGTGTCGCCGCTGAGAACGACATCCCCGGCCAGCCATTTTCCGTAGCCTCGCCGCCCCGCTGCGCCGGAATTCACGACACCACGCGGGTCCGCGTCCCCGGAGTCGAGCAAGAAGCTGATGACATCGGTCGGGTAGTCGTGCTGCAGGTACTCCCGGTTCAGTTTGTGAATTTCGGGATCGTCGACCAGAGCCACACTGATCTCAGCCCGCACCACACCCTCGGCTTGCAGTGTGACCGTCGCCACGCGAATCAGTTCCTCCTCCGAAACCGTCACAGCTGACTGCTGGTCCGAGATCAGAATCTGGTAGTTCTCTTCCATTCGGTCCCGTCCAGGTCGTTGAGAGTGTCATCCATCGCAGCTCAGTATAGACGCCCCGTGCCTGAGATTCTTCATTCAGCATTGGCACCAATCGCGATACCGGGCTACCATCTGCCCGCTTGACGCTCGCCAGGAAGGCAGACTGAATTTGCCAGTTCGTTGAACACATCGGGCTGGCATCTTCACGGAGGAAGGGTCACATGCGAATCAGAGTTCCCGAGTCATGGACCGGTCGAACATCGACTCAGGAATGGATCGCTCGGGGTCTGCTCCTGGGACTCGCTGTCGGCCTGCGCTGGATCGCTTTCCGTTCTGCGGGGGCCTTGTGGCGGGATGAAGTTCACAGCCTCGACATGGCGACCGGAACTTACGACAGCTGGCTCTATGCGCTGACGAATGATTCGTTTCCTGCACTGTGGCAGATCACGTTGCGAGGCTGGATCACTCTCTTCGGAGCAGGAGACAATTCGGCTCGCTGGCTGGGGTTTCTGCTCGGGCTGTCGGTGATCCCCGCCTTATGGTGGGCTGTCAAACCGTTCCGGGTGTCTTTCCCCTACTGGTCGCTGGTGTTTCTCGGACTCGACCCGAGTCTTATCGTTTTCGGGGGCGAGGTCCGCGGATATGGCCTGGGCGTGATCTCGCTGCTGATTCTCTTCGGCGTCGCTGGTCGGGGCGGTTTCTCACCGTCCATCAAAGGTTGGGGTGCCCTTCTCCTCGCGTCACTCGTGGCGGTCCATTATTCCTACACCAACTGTTTCATGCTGGCTGCAGTCCTCACCGCTCTGGCCATCGGAGCACTACGACACCGGCTCTATCGCAATGCCATCGTGTTCATGGCGATCGGCTTCTTGGCGGCCTGTACGATGCTGCCATACGTGTTGTGGGTGATGCCACGTCTGGCAAAGGTTGTTCACCAGAGCCCCACGAGCTTCGTGGATCGACTGCATGTCTTCATGGACGCCATCGACTGGGGCGGCTCGATTCGACCGATCGCCTGGTCGCTGGTCGCCATGACCGGGACCTGGGTGGCTGTCCGCAAGGCCTGCACCCGAATCAAGCCCGAGAACCCTGATCTCGACACCGACCGGGCGACTTTCCTGCTCTCATTTGCGGTCCTTGGAACACTAGGCTTCTGGGCCTATGTTCAGGGGCTGGGCGTCAGCACTCAGCAATGGTATTACTTGCCGCTGCTGACGCTGATGGCGGTGACAGCTGACCTGACACATGCGATGTTGGCTAAGCGGCGGTCCGAGTACCCCGTTCGTACTGCCAAGATCTCCGCGATGGTCGGATTGGCGATCGCCTGTCAGATGTGCCTGACTCGATCGGGTCCGCTGGTTGCCTACCGCATGACGGCGGTCGACCTGGTCGCCGATCATCTGAAGGAGAACGCCAAGGAAAACGATCTGGTGGTCGTCACGCCGTGGTACTACGGACATTCTTTCAATCGATATTACCACGGTCCGGCCGAGTGGATCATGATCCCCAATATCGATCGTCGGGCCTTTGTCGCAGGCTATGTCGAGGTCCATGAGCAACGATTGCCACTGAGTACCCCCGAATCGATCAAGCCCGAGTTGGCTCTGATCCGTAAAACGTTGCAGTCGGGAGGGCGAATCTGGTGGGTGGGGGCAATTTCGACGCTCTCCTCGAACCAGAAACCGCTCACGCTGACAGCTGCGCCCGACCCGATCTATGGCTGGACAGAGAAGTACTACAACGAATCCTGGTGGCAGCTGGCGATCGCCGAGGCGCGGTCGGTCGGGTTCGACATGAAACTCGTCGATGTCCCGCGACCGTCGTATGTCAACCCGCCAGAGAACACTCCACTGTACGTTCTCGAACCGAACGGCAAACCTGATACCGCGAGCTATCCGAAGTGAGCAGTCCGATCGGAGCTCAATAGCATCTGCTTCACCAACCCGAAGCGTCAGCGAGGGCGAGCTAACAAGACTTCCCGAGCACTACTAAGGCGACGAATTGAGGCAAAAGGTAGCATGCTCAGTCGCCATCGACTGGCTGAGCTTACCCCTTCAGAACGCGAGAGATGCCCTGTGACAGGAGATCATCCACACCCTCATCGCACCACGCGACGCTCACTTCGTAGCCACCTTGCGGGTAGGCTTCCTTGGTCGGGATATACCACGGGCCGCCGTCGCCGTATGCCGCACAGGCGACGAACCGATCAGAAGCTGTCTTCTGAGCTCGCAGCTGGTACTCGATGAATGACTCTGCGGGAAGATGAACCGCTGAGATCCCGTTGATGTGCAGACCGCTCAGAATGATCGGCGGACCACCGGCGTTGCATCGGTCGATCCACGCCACGGTGTACGACGGACGGTTACGAGCAACGACAGCTTGCTTCGGGTCGGCGATCTGCTTGCGAATCTCGTCGGCGTTCCAGTGAGCTGCGGTCTTGGGCAGGATCTCGCACGTGGCCCAGCTGACGTTCTGAATCGGCTCGGGGACCAGTTGAGCGATCGCCTCCTGCATGCCTGCGTGAATTCGGTCGCGCAGGATCGGTCGCATCGGAGGGGAGCCATCGTTGTACTTACCAGCACCGATGTTCCCTCCGCACCCGTTAAAATACAGGTGCGTGCATCCCGGGTCGGAGTCCTGCATCTTCTGACGAGCCAGTCCGCAGAAGTCGGGCGACACCTTGCCCTGACCGTAGTAGCTCATCGGGTGACAGGCGTAGTAGTGGCAGGCCGCGATCCGCTCGTCACCGCTGTAGAACGCGATCGTACGGAGATATGGATCGATCAACCCCTCGGGCTCGGCTCGCAAAGCCGGGTCAGCGCAGCTGCTGCCACGCATGGCGCGGACCTTGCCATCGGGGCCGAGAAGGCGACGATTGGCGGCGACCTCTTTGACCAGTCCCTTGCCCGAAGCGATGTGGGTCAGGGGGCGGGCCTGGTCGAGAGAGCTGCGGACTGCTTCCTTCGCCGTCCCGAGCAACTTGCCGAAGAAGTCGACATCGATGATCGCGGGCAGCTCCGGATACTGGGCGACGATCTTCTGCGAATCGAGGCATGCAAACGGGGCATCGTGCGGATGAACACACTGCACAGCCACGCGATCGGGCGTTGTCCCGGCCCCTTCGGCGAGGGCTTTGCGAAACTCCACATGGCAGGAGTTCAGCAACCCCGTCCAGTCGACCGCACAGAGCACGATCGGCTGTCCGGCCCCGCGAATGACGATCCCGATCGCCTGCAGAGGCTGCTCGACTTCCTTCACGGGGGTGATCCATCCCCCGCACAGCGAGTGCCCCATCGGCGGCGTCGCGTCAAACCGAAAGGTCGACAACTGGAGATCACGCGGTTTGTCATTGGACCAGCTGGTCTGTCCGAGAACACACCCCGCCAACAGCCCAGCTGCGGATTGCGAGAGAAACTGTCGACGTGGAATTGTCATGAACAGGAGCTCCATTTGGAATTCGATGGACGAGTTCCAATTGCGGAAGTACGAATCTCAGTGATTTAGATTCCCAGAGTGATGGAATTATCGCAAGGGAATCGAACAATACTCGAATCACACGC
>QWOR01000243.1 GCA_003669575.1 Planctomycetota bacterium
GGTTCGAGGTTGGTCGAGAAGATGATCAGCTGGTCGAAGGGGACCTGGATCTTCTTTCCGCTCGGCAGGTTTAGATAGTCATACCGCTTTTCGAGGGGCACGATCCAGCGGTTGAGCAGCACCGACACGGGCATCGTCTGGCGACCAAAGTCGTCGATACAGAACGTTCCGCAGTTGGCTTTCAGCTGAAGCGGGGCTTCGCAGATCTTCGTGAACGGATTCTGGGTGATTTCCAGTTCGGCCATCGTGAGTTCACCACCGGCCACCACGGTCGGGCGCACGATCTGGACCCAGCGCTGATCGACTCCCGAAAGATCAAACAGTCCGTCTCCTGAGTCATGCGGGATCTCTTCATGGACGCCGGGGTCGAACAGACGCACGATCTCACCGTCGATGCCCAGTGTTCGCGGAATCCAGATCGTGGAGCCAAAGCACTTGGTGATTCGTTCGGCGATACTCGTCTTTCCGTTACCCGGTTCTCCGAACAGAAACATCCCGCGGCCCGAGTTGATCGCGGGACCCAGACGCTCGAACATCTCCGTCGAGATCAACAGGTCTGAGAACGCCCGCGTCAGGTCCTCTTCGGTGACCGACTGATTGGCGATCGTCTGGGCCTTCATGGCCTTGAGGTAATCATTCAGGACGACGGGAGCGGCGCCGTTGTAGCCACATTCATCCACGTAGCGACGGGCACGTTCGCGGCCAAAGTCGACGAGCGCGAAGTTGTAGTCGCCCATCTCTGCGGCCCCCTTGTAGGCGACCAGCTGATCCTTCTTCCACTGCTTCATCAGTGGTTCAACGATCTGGAACGGGAGTTTGACTTGAGCACAGATTTCCCGCCCGGTCGCCGAGCCTTTCTGCAACAGAAACTTCAGAACGAGCCGTTCGATTTCCTCTTCATTCAGTCCCGATTCCTCGACTGATTTTGGTACGCGGGGAGAGTAGGCTCCTGTCGCGTTCGACGACCCACCGAGCAGGCTTTCCACACGCTCAAAGAGTTCCTCGAGATGTCTGCTGCCACGAAGTTCTCCGGTTCCCCTGTTCAGGATCTTGATGTCGTCTGGCAGGGGAGTGGCGTCATCGACTTTCTTGGCCATCTCCGCTGGAGTGGCCGTGGCGGTCGGCAGTGTGATCTCTCCCATCACGGTTGATGTCGCGGCTTCCACGGGCTTGGGCTTGGCAGAAGAGGAAGGAGTGATCAGGCTCTGCAAGCGGGCCAGGCCCTTTTCGACAACGGACATGGAACTCTGGGGAGCGCCCGTCGATGGAGCCTTGGCGGCTTCCGGGCTGGCGGGTCGGTCACCGCTGGTGGTTCCTCGCAATTGAGCAATCAGTTCGGAAGGCGATAGTTTGCCTGGCTCGGATGACATGCGAGACACCTTCGACGAGATTGACGCTGCGGGCACGGAGAATCGACAGAGTGAAACGCCACTGCGCAAACACTCATCGCAAACCTAGGTCGCGATTTGGATGTGGTCAAATTGCCACAGGGATTCGATTCAAATGTTCCCGCCTGCAAAATCGATACGATACGATCGATCACGCTGGCCAATGAGCCAGGGATGTTCAGAACTCCATGAGAAAAGCGACAGCTGGAGAAACCAGCTGTCGCTTCAGGAAATTTGTGTTTGCCTCGTGTCCTCATGGAAGAGAGCGAGGGTGGACTACTTCAGTCCCCGAATCACGCTGAGGATTTGTTGCAGATCGTTGGCGACCGGGATCGGAGTGTTCTTGAACGAACACTGATTGACCCCCGATTTCGCCAGCTTCTTCGCTTCGTCGGTTTCCGGTGCGTGGTAGCCGACCGTTGCCGTGGGATCTTTCAGCTGGTGCCCGGTCAGGATGCAGACGACGCGGTCGCTGGGGGCGATGACGCCTTGCTCTCGCAAGAGTTTGGCCCCGGCCACGCTTGCAGCGCTGGCGGGCTCGCAGCCGAATCCATAGGCCCCGACCTGAGCCTTGGCGTTCAGGATTTCCGTGTCGTTGACCTCGCGCACCACGCCATCACAGGCCTGGAGCGCCCGCAGGCACTTCTTCAGGTTCACAGGGCGATTGATCTCAATCGCACTGGCCAGCGTATTGGCCCGGCGGTTTTGAGTGTCCATGTCGGCATAAAACTTGTCGATCAACGTCTGATCCGGACGCCCGGCGTTCCAGCGCAGATTGTGGTGCTGGTAGAGATCGTACAGCGTGTTCGCCCCAGCGGCGTTGATGACAGCCAGACGCGGAATCCGGTCAATCAGCCCCAACTGTTTGAGCTCGATAAATGCTTTCCCGAACGCACTCGAGTTTCCGAGGTTCCCGCCTGGGACTACGATCCAGTCGGGGATCTCCCAGCCGAGTCCCTCGAGGACGCGGTACATGATCGTCTTCTGGCCTTCGAGTCGGAAAGGGTTCACGCTGTTGCAGAGATAGATGCCCGCTTCCTTCGAGACGAGTCGCACCTTTTCCAAAGCGTCATCGAAGTCGCCCTGAATCTGCAGCGTCACTGCTCCATAGTCGAGAGCCTGCGACAGCTTGCCGTAAGCAATCTTCCCGCTGCCGACGAAAACGATGACCTTGAAGAGCCCCGTCACACCGCCATAGATGGCCAGCGATGCACTGGTATTTCCGGTCGATGCACACGCGGCGACCTTGGCTCCGACGATGCGGGCGTGGGTGCTGGCGGCGGCCATCCCGTTGTCTTTGAAGCTGCCGGAAGGGTTCATCCCTTCGTACTGCAGGTAACACTGCTTGGAGTTCAACCCGATGTACTTACCAACCGCATCGGTCTGCTGCAAATGCGTCTGGCCCTCACCGATCGTGACGATCTGGGAATCGGACGCGAAGGGGAGAAGCTTGCGGAACCGCCAGACACCACTGTAGTCGAGCGGGTTACGGCGGTTACTCCACGCAGCTTCGAACTCGCGCAAGCTGCTCGGCACGGGGAGCTTGTCCCACTCGTACTCGATATCGAGCAGTTCATGGCTGACCGGACAGGCGGTCAATGCCTCATCGACACCGAAAGTGCTGTCGCAGTCGGGAGCAATGCTGGTCTGGAACGCGAAATCGACGGCGGTAGAAATGGGAAACTCCTCATCGTACGGAGGACGGACACCGATCCGCCCTCAACGAATCTCTATTGTCGAGATTCCGGCAACGTCCGGCAACAGAGGAAACGAAAACGGTCATGTCATGTGTGTAATTGTTGATTGGTGAAGGCAGGTGTAGTCAGGCGTATTGTCGTCCCCAATAAATTGGCATTGAGCGATTGGTCGCACATTCAAGACTGACTTCCGTCTGCTGTTCGCTGAAAGGCTGCCAACTGGAATACAGCCATCGGTCCCCGTAGACTGCGGCGATTCTCCGATTCCGACCCCCGCTTGCGGCAGTATTCTCATGGCCCAACGCCACGACCACGATCATGACCATTCGCATGACCATGATCACGATCACAGCCACGATCACAGCCACGATCATTCCCATGACCATGATCACGACTGTGGTCACGACCATGACCACGATGGAGACGGGCCGCACTGGCAGGAGCTGGCCGGTCCCGATGAGGTCAAGCTGCCGGGGAATCACGACTGGGGAATTCGCTGGACAGTTTTGGAAGAAGGTACTTCGGCGGGGGTCGAGGTGTTCGAGCTCAAGAACGGTCCGCTGACTGTCTGGGCCTCTCCGACTCGCGGCATGGGGATCTGGAAGGCCGAGTACAAGGGCATCCCGATCGGCTGGGACTCACCGGTCCGCCGGCTGACTCATCCGCGGTACGTCGATCTGAAGTCCCGGAACGGGCTCGGCTTTCTCGATGGGTTCAACGAGCTGTTGTGTCGCTGCGGCATGGCGTTCAATGGGCCGCCTGGACATGACGCGGGAGCAAAGAGCCCGATCGAGTCCGACCTGACGCTGCATGGCCGGATCGCGAACCTTCCGGCACACGACCGGGAGATCGATGTCGAAGAGAAGACCTCGACTCTACGGCTTACAGGAATCGTCGATGAATGCACCATGTTCGGGCCCCAGCTGCGACTGGAGTCGACGGTGCGGACAGCCGTGGGGTCGAATGCATTCGAAGTGACTGACGAAGTCACCAACGTCGGCGGATCGCCGACCGAGTTTCAGATGCTCTATCACAACAACTTTGGGGAGCCTTTCCTCGATGGCGGGGCCAAGATCCTCTGCCCGAGTGCCGAGGTTGCCCCCCGCGACAAGCGGGCTGCTGATGGGATTTCGACCTACGACACCTGCCTGGAGCCGACGCCGGGTTATGCGGAGCAGGTCTACTACTACCGGCTCATCGGCGATGAAGCGGGCGAGACGGTTGTCCTCCTGCGCAATGCAGCTGGGGATCTGGGTCTGAGCCTGCGGTTTTCCACGCGACAGCTGCCGTGCTTCGTGACCTGGAAGTGCACGCAGTCGGAACGCGATGGGTATGTCGTCGGACTGGAGCCCGCGACGAACTTCCCGAATCACAAGTCTTTTGAACGCAATATGGGGCGAGTGATTTCCCTGGAACCGGGGCAGACCTACACGATGAAGTTGAAATTCGCGATCCACACTTCGAAGCAGGAAGTCTCTGCCGTCGAGAAGGAAATCGCTCAGCTGCAGTCACGGCAACAGCCTGTGATTCACCAGCAGCCGATGAAGGGCTGGTCGGTGGAGTAGCAGATTTCATCTCGGGATTGCCGAGAGAGTTCACTCAACGTTCCGGATGACGTGATGCGCACTTTTGTGCATCGCGTTTGTCGGTGAACATAAGTTAATTGCAGTCCAGACCCCTAACGAGTTTGAACGGTCGCGCTCAGAGCGACTACTGGAGCCGTGGGGCGTTGCTGGAACCGATTCGGCTCGGTTGTCCGGAGAACTTGGCTCGCGGGACATTCCGCGGTGAGTTTGACACCGGAGCTGCCTGAATGGCTGGTGATACCTCGGGAGTGGCAGCAGCTGGCGACGAGGCGATCGCAGCGTGGGACGGCGCAGTGGGGCCGATTTCGTCGTCTTCCGGAATCGGAATCACCAGAACCATTTGGGGACGGAGCGATTCGGGGCCGGACAGTATGTCGCGGTTCGCGGCAAAGATTTCACCCCATTTTCCAGCAGCGCCGAGTTGTTCTTTGGCGATGGA
>QWOR01000205.1 GCA_003669575.1 Planctomycetota bacterium
ATATCCATTTATATATGGTGTACTGAAAAATCGCAATCAGCGCTATAATCGCAATCGCTTTAACAAGACGAGCCGATCTCACACTCTTGTTGCACATGGCATGCAAACCTTCAGCATTTTGGTGCATCTTGAATTACTGACTACGTTCACTGCTGGGTGGCACGGCAGGGTAGCCCAGTCAACTTGTTGGCCGGGTGCCGCAGGCACAAGATGCCACACCCTGTGCCCGCATGCCGCTCAAGAATCCGTCGTTCATCCATCCGACTCCAGTCCGGGTGGCCAGCGAATCGGCAGCCCCACCGATCGTCCCTCCAGGTACCATCTTGCCGAACTCCACAGCCACTGCGTCGGATGCTCGACCAACCCGGCTCGGACGGGATTCTGGTGCATATATACCAGCTTCTCCTCCAGCTTCTGGCGGCTGTAGATCTCGACTGCATAATACTTCGGTTGCCAGAATCGGTCACCCTCACCAAAACGGGCTGCGTAATGGTCCGCCTGCTCGCGGTACCACTTCCGGGTGTTTAGGCTCGAGGTTCTCTTCCACTCATGCATCATGTGACTCAGTTGTTCAGGCTATGAAAACGCCTGTTGTGGCAGGTGAGGCTCTGCTGGACAGCTCGCGACCGAGGGACTCGCCCTGAGGCTTGATCAGGCACAGCCTGGCCTGCGACTTGGATCCTGACATCCTCTTTAGCAACAACGGCATTACCCCTCCGGCCATTCGCCATAAGCCACCAGCCACCCGCCATTTACCCTCTTCTCGTTGACATTTCTGACTGCGATGTATTAACTTTGACTGATGGATCTGGTGCTCACCTCGGATGAATCCGCTGGCTGGGGACTGGATCGCGAATCAAGACGCACTTTGCGGAGACGAGATGACATTGCCTAAGGACAACGTCCTGAACCGGTTTCGATTCGGTCCCGGGCTGCTGATGGTACTGGCTCTCTGGGGATTTCTGTCCCACACGCAGGCGGTCCGCGCTGCGGATGCACCGCTCAGTTTCACCAACGACGTGGAGCCGGTGCTGACCAAGGCGGGCTGCAGTATTGGGGCCTGTCACGCCAAGGCCGGCAGTGGCCAGAACGGGTTCCAGCTGTCGCTGCTCGGCCTGGAGCCACGCGATGACTACGAACATATGGTGAAGGCCGATCGCGGTCGACGGCTGTCGATTGCGAACCCTGACCAGAGTCTGATCCTCAAGAAAGCCAGCGGTCAGCTGCCCCACGGCGGCGGGGTGCGTCTGAAGCGGGATTCCGCGGGGTACGCCGTGATCCGGAAGTGGATCGAACAGGGCATGCCCTTTGGAGCAGCTAATGAGCCCACTCTGGTCTCGTTTGAGGTCCAGCCGGGGCGAAACACCGTCCCGCCGATGGGCCAGCAACAACTGAAGGCACTGGCACATTACTCCGACGGCACGGTCCGTGACGTGACAAGTACCGCTCTGTTCGAGTCCAACGACAAGGCGATGGCCGATGTCGACACAGAAGGACTCGTCAAAGTCTCGGACATCGCGGGCAAAGCAGCTGTGATGGTGCGTTACCAGGGGCGAGTAGCTGTGTTCAGCGCGGCAATCCCACTGGGAGCTGTGGTCGACAGCGTTCCCCCCTCGAAGAACTTCGTGGACGATTTCGTCTTCGCGAACCTGAAGGAACTCGGAATTCCTCCGTCCCCTCTGTGTGATGACGCGACGTTCCTGCGGCGCGTGTCACTGGATATCGGTGGGCGCCTCCCGACCGAAGAAGAAACGAAAGCCTTCCTGGCCAGCAACGATCCGAACAAGCGGGACCAGGCGATCGAGGAACTGCTGCGGAGCCCCGACTACGCTGACTTCTTCGCCGCCAAGTGGACGGCCCTGCTGAAGAATCGTCGCGATGACGCCAGCGATCTGGTGTCGAACTTTGCGTTTCATGCCTGGGTCCGCGACAGCCTGCTGTCGAACAAGCCGTATGACCAGTTCGTGCGAGAGATTCTGGCTGCGACCGGAACCGTGATCGGCAACCCGCCCGTCGCGTGGTACAAGCGAGTCAAAGAACCCAAGAACCAGATCGAGGATGTGGCCCAGCTGTTCCTTGGCGTGCGGATGCAGTGTGCCCAGTGCCACCACCACCCGTTTGAACGCTGGAGCCAGGACGACTACTACTCGCTGGCGGCGTTCTTCACGCAAGTGGGCCGCAAGCCGTCGCCAGTGCGAGGCGAAGACCTCATCTTCCACAAACGCGGTGTCGCGACCGCCACGAACATTAAGACGGGCGCCGCCCTCCGTCCTGCAGCCTTGGGCGATGTCATCCCCGAGATCGCTCCCGACCAGGACCCACGGCTGAAGCTGGTGGATTGGATGAGTTCCCCGAAGAATCCCTTCTTCGCGAAGGCACTGGTCAACCGGTACTGGAAGCATTTCTTCCAGCGTGGGCTGATCGAGCCCGAGGACGATATCCGCGACTCCAACCCAGCGACGAATCCGGAACTCCTCGCCGCCCTGGAGAAACATTTCCTGGAGAGCGGATTCGACCTGAAGGAAATGGTGCGCGTGATCACCCGATCGAATGCGTACCAGCTCAGTGCGATTCCTACCCCAAGCAACGTCAAAGACCGGCAGAACTACTCCCGCTACTACACGCGGCGGCTGCAGGCCGAGGTGCTGCTCGACGCCATTGATCGCGTCACCGGCAGCTCGACCGACTTCACGAACCTCCCTGCGGGAACTCGGGCAGTCGCCCTGCCCGACAACAGCTACAACCGCTCGTCGCCGTTTCTGCGTGTCTTCGGGCGACCGGAAGGTGAGAGTGTCTGCGAGTGTGAGCGAGTGCAATCATCGAGCCTGGGCCAGAGTCTGCACCTGATCAACGCCGCCGACATCAAGGCCAAGCTGGCCGATGCCAACGGTCGGGCGGAACGCCTGGCGAAAGAAGAACGCCCCGCCGAAGACAAGGTCCGGGACCTGTACCTCGCGACGTTTTCCCGCCAACCGAGTTCGGACGAACTCAAGACCGCCGTCGAGTACCTGGCACAGGTCCCCACCGGAGCCGACGGGATGCCCGTCGATTCCCAGCGGGCCAGCCGCGAGAACTTCCAGGACTTACTCTGGGCCATGATCAACTCGAAAGAGTTCCTGTTCAACCACTGATCACCCGCGTTCCCGCCCCAATTCCCTCCTTGTCCCTCACCAACGACTGACACAATGCAAAGGCCGGATATGAGAGTCACTGTCATGCGTGGGCTGCTGATTGCTGCGGCACTGGGGGCTGGTCTGCTCGGTTCCCAGCGAGTGAGCCTCGCCCAGTCGGTGGGCCTGCCCGCTCCACGTTTGCTGACCACGATGCCCATGGGGGGCACGGCCGGCACCCAGGTCGAGATTACGATCACGGGTGAACACCTTGACGGTGCCAATGAACTGACGTTTTCGGATGCACGCCTGACCGCGACTCGCAAGCTCGACCCAGCTGGGGCTCCGGTTCCGAATCAATATCTTGTGACGATCCCGGCGGATTGCCCTCCTGGTCTCTACGAGGCTCACGTTCGCACACGGCTGGGTATGTCGGCCTCGCGAATCTTCTCGGTGGGCACCCTTCCCGAAGTAATGCAGAAGGCCGGCAACACCTCACTCGCCAATGCAATGCCTCTGGCGATGAACACGCTTTGCAATTCCGTCGCCACTGCTCGCTCGTCCGATTTCTACACCTTTGAGGCCCGGCAGGGTCAACGTGTGTTCGTCGATTGTGCCTCGCGTGGCATCGACTCCAAGATGGAGGCAGTCCTCGTCATCGCCGATGCTGCGGGACGTGATCTGGTCGTCGAACGCAGTAGTGGGGTGATCGATTATCGAGTCCCCGCGGACGGCAATTACGTCATCAAGGTTCACGAGCTGACCTACCAGGGGGGAGCGGCGTTTTACTACCGCCTGTCGCTGCGTGAGCTTACTGCTGATGCGGTCGCGGTGCGGCATCCGTCTACCCGCAGGGTCAGTGCGTTCTCGTGGCCACCAGTTGGCTTACCCGAACAGGCTGCCCTAGGTGAAGTCGAACCGAACAACGACAAGGACCACGTCCAGAAGATCACCCTCCCTTGTGATATTTCGGGCGCCTTTGCTCAAGCCGCCGATGTCGATGTCTTTGAGTTCGACGCGAAGATGGGAGAAATCTGGTGGGTGGAGGTCGCCTCCGAACGCCTCGGACGCCCAACTGACCCGAGTATCATCGTGCAACAGGTCACCGGAACCGGGGCTGATGAGAAGCTCACCGATGTGGCCGAACTGACTGACATCCCCAGCCCCGTCAAGGTGTCGAGTAACGGCTATGCTTACGACGGGCCGCCCTATGACGCAGGGTCGCCCGACGTCATCGGGAAAGTCGAGATCAAGCAGGACGGCCGCTATCGCCTGCAGATCACTGACCTCTTTGGCGGGACGCGTAGCGATCCCCGCAACGTTTACCGCATGGTGATTCGTAAGGCAGTTCCCGACTTTGCGGTGGTCGCCTGGGCTCAGCACATGGAGCTGCGTAACGGCGATCGCAACGCCGTGTCCAAGCCGATTGCCCTGCGAGGAGGGGCCACGATGGCATTGGATGTGGTGACTGTTCGTCGCGATGGCTTCGATGGCCCCATTGAAATCACGATGGAAGGATTGCCCGAGGGAGTCACCGCTCACGGTCTGAAGATTGACGCCGGGAAGACTCGCGGTCAGATGCTCATCTCTGCTCGTCAGGATGCTCCCGGCTCTTTTGCAAACGTCACGTTCACGGGACGAGCTGTGATTGATGGAACTCCCGTCACCCGGCAGTGCTGGCTGGCCTCGCACGCGTGGCCGATTCCTGATTCGTGGGGCGAAATCCCTGCGCCTCGTCTGCTGGCTGATGTGCCCGTCTCGGTGAGCGGCGTCGATCTGGCCCCGATTACCATCGCCCCCGCCAGCCCGGAGATTCGAGAGGTCACCGCTGCGGAGAAGATCACGATCCCGTTGGTGCAGACTCTCCGATCTGAGTTTCAGGGAGCATCGACTGACCTGCGTCCGATCGGGTGTGGCTTCGAGTCGGCCCCCAAGCTGACCGTTTCGCTGACCTCCGACAAGTCGGAGGCCGTGTTCGATCTTGCCGCTCTCAAGCTCCCTCCCGGTGATTATCTGGTGGCCTTCCAGGGAAGTGCCGTGGCAAAGTATCGTCACCACCCCGAAGCGGTCGCCGCCGCAGAAGTAGCGAAGCGTCAGGCCGAGCAGATGGTCATGGCTCTGGATGCCGAATCCAAAAAGCTCGCCGAAGTGGCAGCCACGGCAACTCCGGAGGCTCAGGCCGAAACCGAAAAGTCCAAGACCGAAATCGCCGAGAAACAGAAAGCCGCTGCAGCGGCCCTCGCTGCTGCGGACGAGAAACTCAAACAAGCCACCGCGATCGCTCAGCCTCAAGACATCGTCGACATTGTCACGACTGAGCCAATCGCCCTCCGGGTCAAACCTGCGGAGTCCAAATGAGCCATTCCAACCATTCCCCCATCTTCTGCCCTGGTCCGCTCAAGTTCGGTCCGACCGGTCGGCGCAGCTTCCTGCAGACCGGGTTGGCGGGATTCGCCAGCTTGAGCCTGCCCGGAATTCTGAAGTTGCGTTCGCTGCAGGCCAACGACTCCGCGTCAGCCAATCGCGAAAAGACCGCCGTCATCATGGTCTGGAAGCCGGGCGGCTGCTCGCACATTGATACCTATGACCCGAAGCCGAACTCCGGCAGCGAGTACGCTGGTCCGTTCAGCACCATCGCGACGAAGGTCCCCGGCCTGAACTTCACGGAGTTGCTGCCACGCCAGGCGGCCATCGCCGACAAGTTCACGATCCTGCGATCGATGAAGCAAACCGCCGGTGGTCATCCCGCAGGCTCGATGCAGCTGCTTTCGGGCGATCCCGATACGCGCGACAAACCCAAGCCCCGCTACCCCGACTGGATGACGGTTGCGAACTACCTGCGAGCCAAATCGGGCCCTCGCCAGTCTCCGCTTCCGATGTATGTCGGCGTTAACCCGCCACTCGAGTACAACGGCCCGGCTTACCTCGGTGATGCGTACTCTCCTTTCACGGTTTCGGGCGATCCCAACGCCCCGACGTTCTCGGTGCCGAACATCGGTTTGTCAGATGCCGGTGAGGTCCGTCGTCTCGATCGTCGGGCCTCGCTTCGCAAGAACATCGACACTCTCGACCGGGCTGTCGACCAGCTCGGCGAACTGGCCGCTCTCGACGAGTTCGAAGCCCAGGCGATGACGCTGCTCACGAACCCCAAGACCAAGGAAGCCTTCGACCTGTCGAAGGAAGACGATCGCACCCGCGATCGCTATGGCCGCAACTCCTGGGGCCAGCAACTGCTCCTCGCCCGCCGACTGGTCGAAGCCGGTGTCGAAGTCATGACGACCAGCCTCAGTGGTCCACTCTGTGGCCGAGTGCAGAACTGGGACGATCATGCCGTCAATCACAATGTGTTCGAAGCCCTGCGGTTCCGCGCAGCTGCGTACGACCAGGCGGTGACAGCTCTGATCGAGGACATCCACGAACGCGGCCTCGACAAGCGTGTGCTGGTCGTCGTCACGGGTGAGTTCGGGCGGACCCCCAAGATTGAGCACTCCCCCAGCACCGGTGCCGGAGACGCCAGTGCCCCGTCGGGTACTGTTCAGCCCGGTCGCGACCATTGGCCGCGAGCTTTCTCGAACCTGTGGGCGGGTGGCGGAATGGACCACGGCAAGTTCATCGGAGCCACCGACAAACGCGGTGAAGATGTCACCGAGCGGATGTGTGGTCCCGGCGATTTCCTCGCCACAATCTACCACCACCTCGGCATTGATTCTTCGACTGTCGCGATCCAGGACTTCAACGGCCGTCCGACCCCCATCGTCGACCACGGCAAGCCGATTCAGGAACTGATCCGAGGGTAATTCGCTCACGCAAACATGCAGTTTATGCAATTCTCGATCTACAATTTCAGATTGGAGCACGAGGATGTCTCAGCTGAACTTTGCACTGCGAGGGATACTCATTGGGATCTGCACCCTCATGTCGGTTGGGTGTAGCTATGAATATGTTCTGCATGTCGAAGGAATTGCATTACACGCCGCGGATCAATCTCCGATCACACATGGTACCGTGATACTCCGAGATCATGGCAATGAGCTTGGAAAGGGCGAGATTGGCACCGATGGAAAATGGCGGGTTCAAGCGAAAATAATAAACGCAAACTATCGCAGTGATACCAATGGAGCAAATTGGCTGGCCGAGAAAGGTATCACCCTGCATCTTAAGGTCGACGAACGGGTTGTTGATCTGCCATGTCCTCCCGCCATCGGCATTAAATCGGGCTTGGATTTCTATGCATTCGTCGTTGTCGCAATCGATGCAAGTTCGCCCCAGTGAGATGTTTGAGAGTAGAACGCGACAAGTCGATCCTGGAGTTGGTTCTCTCCTCGGTACAAGCGGGAGCTTAGGGACGATGTCGCTTTGGCCCGGTACCTCGCTGACGCGTCGGGCTACAAGTCCCACTGCTCCCGCCTAACACACGCCGATTGACCTCCTCTTTGCCTGTGCGGTAAAACCCCTGCTGCAAATCGTTTGCGTTCTGCTCACCATTCGTAGCGGTGGGCGCGGCGGTTTGAGTGTTTGGTGTGAATTCAATTACAGAACTCACACCATTTGTCAGGACTCTCTCGTTCCATGCAAGTTCAACTTCCAGACGGTTCGGTCAAGGATTTCCCCGCTCGTTCTACAGCTCTCGACGTTGCTCGCTCGATCTCCGAGCGTCTCGCCCAGGCCACGATCGCCGTCCAGATTAGCGAAACCATCTGCGATGCATTCCGGCCACTTGATGACCTGACCACCGACAGCCCGATCCCGGTCAAGTTGATCACAAACAAGGACCCGCTCGCGCTGGGCGTGCTGCGTCACTCCTGTGCCCACATCATGGCCCGCGCGGTCATGCGCCTGTTCGAAGGGGTTGGCCTCGCCTTCGGTCCCACCACCGGCAATGGTTTCTATTACGACTTCGACCTGGCACAAAAAATCAGCGAAGAGGACTTCCCTCGCATCGAGCAGGAGATGGCCAGCATTTGTACCGAGGCCGAACCCTTCGAACGCTTCAGCCTCACCCGCGCGGAAGCTGTTCAGCTCTGTAAGGATCTGAAACAGGACCTCAAGGTCGAGCACGTCGAAACCGGCCTCG
Organism: Planctomycetota bacterium; assembly: GCA_003669575.1. GTDB lineage: Bacteria > Planctomycetota > Planctomycetia > Planctomycetales > Planctomycetaceae > TH-plancto1. The sequence continues at coordinate 8,185 of QWOR01000205.1, forward strand.
CTTCGCACGAGACCCTCAGCTTCTACCGCCAGGGCGAATTCGTCGACCTCTGCCGCGGCCCGCACATTCCCGACGCGGGCAAGGTGAAGGCCTTTAAACTCGTCAGCATCGCGGGCAGCTACTGGAAGGGTGACGCCAGCAACAAGCAGCTGCAACGTCTGTACGGCACCGCGTTCTTCGACAAGAAGGACATGGAGACCTACCTGAACCAGATCGAGGAAGCCAAACGCCGCGACCACCGCGTCCTCGGCAAGCAGCACGGGCTCTTCACGATCTCGAATGATGTTGGCCAGGGGCTCTGCCTGTGGCTGCCCAAGGGAGCGACGATCCGCTCGACCCTGGAAGAGTTCATCAAGGCCGAGCTCGTCCGTCGCGGCTACATGCCCGTCTACTCGCCCCACATTGGGCGTGTCGAGATGTACGAAACCAGCGGCCACTTCCCGTACTACCGCGAGTCGCAGTTCCCACCGCTGTTCGGCCATCCCGCCGGCCAGACCGTCGACTACTGGAAGCAGAAGCTCAGCGAAGGCAACCTCCGTCCCGAGGACGAGGCCAAGCTGCGGGCTTCGGCAAATGTCTGCGGGTGTGAGTTCCACGACTACCCGGCGGCTGGCACCGCTGAAGAGCGGGCAGCTTACCTCCACAAATGGGAGAAGACCCAGGAGCGTTACCTGCTCAAGCCGATGAACTGCCCGCACCACGTTCAGATGTACAAGTCCGAGCCGCGCAGCTACCGCGACCTGCCGGTGCGTCTGGCTGAGTTCGGAACCGTCTACCGTCATGAGCAGTCGGGCGAACTCAACGGCATGCTCCGCGTGCGTGGTCTCACCCAGGACGACGCTCACCTGTTCTGTACTCCTGAGCAAGTGGAAGAGGAGTTCAAGGACACTCTCGAACTCGTGCGGTTCGTCCTCTCATCGGTGGGTCTCAATGACTACCGGGTGCAGTTGTCGACCCGGGATCCGAAATCCGACAAGTACGTCGGTTCCCCGGAGCTGTGGGAACGGGCGGAGAACACCCTGCGGAAGGTGCTGACAGAGGTCGGCCTGTCCTACACCGAAGGAGTCGGCGACGCCGCGTTTTACGGTCCGAAGACCGACTTCATGGTCCGCGACGCCATCGGCCGCGAATGGCAACTGGGTACCGTCCAGCTCGACTACAACCTGCCCGAGCGGTTCCAATTGGAGTACACCGGGGCCGATAACGCTTCGCACCGCCCGGTCATGATCCACCGTGCCCCGTTCGGTTCGATGGAACGTTTCTGCGGCATGCTGATCGAGCACTTCGCGGCGGCGTTCCCGCTCTGGCTGGCTCCCGAGCAGATCCGCATTCTCGGCCTGAATGACGACATGCTGCCCTACTGCAACGAGATCCTCGTGAAGCTCCGCGCAGCTGGGTTCCGGGCGAAGATCGACACGCAAAGCTCGAACATCAAGAAGAAGATTCGAGATGCCCAGGTCGACCTCGTGCCCTACATGCTCGTCATCGGAGCCAAGGACCGCGACCAGGGCGGCGTGTCCGTGCGCGACCGCATCGACGGTGACCTCGGCTTCATGACCACCGAAGCGGCCCTCGCGAAACTGATCGCCGAACGCGACAACCGCGTCATCCGCCAGGTCCAGAAGTCCACCGCCGCCACGCTGTCGGCCGGCAGCGACGAGGCCAAGGGGAACGAGTACTAAGCCTGCGAGAGCCCCACTTCGGGTGCCACTGGCGGTCAGTTCGGGCCGCCAGTGATTCCGTAGTCCGTAGGTCAGGCTGTGCCTGACAATCTCAATTCATTTTCCAACTCTGTCAGGCACAGCCTGACCTACGGTACTACGGTACTGCAAATTGAGTAACAACCATGAAGATCATTGACGATACTTCTTCCGAAATACTCGGGTTTCCGCTTCGAAAGCTCATTTCAACTGTCTCTGAGGCTTACGATGAAAAGCTTGATACAGTTTTTCGGATCGTGCTCTTTGGGGGAGCGGGGCCAAGAATCTGGGAAGTTGAATCACAACTCGATGAGAAAGAGAAAGTTTTCCTGAGGTTGGGCGATTTACTCTCAGTGTGTACCGGTGATGATAACGTCTGCGACGAACTGTGCTGCGCGAGAGATGGTACGTTCTTTGGATTGTCTGATGCGACGTTTCTTTTCATCCAGAGTCGAGACAAGAATCTAGAAAACTTTGTCTGTTCACGCTTCCAGAAAGTCCGCGATTTTGGGGATTCGGACGAACAAGCGATTTGTCGTAACATGCTCTGACGCACGCACGCAGGATGGCCGGGCTGAGTTGTGATTCTATCGGGTGCCCCGGCTCTGTGGGCCGGCCAAGGTGCTCCAGACATGCAGTTGGCGGGCGGTCCAGTCACCGCTTTGGGCGTATGGATGCGAAGCGAGAGAGGGTACCGCTAATCGATGTCACCCCGCGTTTCCTGCTTGCTGCGGACACGTGTGATCGGCCTCCTCTCTCGATATCCTGAACGCCACGCGGAACTCCACTCTGGGTTTTCAACGTGTACCGTACAAGGATCGATTTACGATGCGTTGGATCTCGCTCTCACTGGCGATGGTACTGCTCTGCGGTCTCTCTCTTCAGGCTGCCGATCCGCCACCAAAGATTCCATTGAGTGACGAGGTCCGGGCCGAACTCACAAAGGCGGTCGCCGACCTTCGTAACGAGGTGACCGCTCTGGCTGTCAACGAGGCCCACCGGCTCCCGCTGGTCGACATTGAGATCGCCATCGAAGCGGTCGACCGGTCGATGCGGTTTGACGAACTCGACAAAAAGGACTCCCCCGCATATGCCCGCGAGGTGCTCTCTTTGGCCCGGGAGCGAATTGACCGACTCAAGGCGGGGGGCGACATCGACTGGGACAAATCACCCGAGCGGACCGTCCTGGGCTACCGTTCCAAGATCGACGACACCGTCCAGCCGTACGCGATCTCGCTCCCGGACAACTACTTTCGCAGCCGGGCCCTGAAGTCGTACCCGCTTTACGTCGAGTTGCACGGGCGCGGCGATCAGAGCGAAGTCCCCTTCATCCGGCGGCACCTCAACAAGCCGGTTCCCGAGGACCAGACGTGGATACAGCTTGATGTCTTTGGCCGGGGGAACAACGCCTACCGCTACGCCGGTGAGACCGATGTCTTCGAGGCGATTGCCGATGTGATGCGTCGCTACCGCATCGACGAGAAGCGGGTCGTCCTGTGGGGATTCTCGATGGGCGGAGCTGGGGCTTGGCACTTGGGGCTGCATCACCCGACCAAGTGGTGTGCCGTCGGAGCGGGAGCGGGCTTCGTCGACTTCTACAAGTACCAGAAAATCGAGACCGAGCTGCCGGAGTTCCAGCACCGAACACTGCGGATCTACGACGCGACGAACTATGCACTCAATCTGGCCGATGTCCCGTTTGTCACCTATGGCGGAGAAAACGACGCCCAGCTGCTCGCCAGTACCACGATGCGTGATCTGGCCCAGCCGTTGGGGCTCCCACTGCAGGTCATCGTCGGGCCCATGATGGGGCACAAGTTCGATGATGCCAGCAAGAAGACCTTCATGGAGTTCCTCGCCAATCATGCTGAGCGTGGCTTGACCCCCATCGAACAACGACGCCAGATCCGGTTTGTGACCTCCACCGTCAAATTCAACGAATGCGCGTGGCTGCGGGTGGAGGAGCAGACGACGCCCTACAGCGAATCTCGCGTCGAGTCGGAGACGCTCACCGACGGAACTCTCCGACTCAACACTCATAACGTCTCAGCCCTGAGTATCGACTCAACGATTACGGGGAGTGTGTCGATTGATCACGACCACAAGTTCATGCTGAAGGAGGGGGGGGCAGGCGCGTCCGACCGCCATTATTTCACTCGCCGGAACAAGTTCTGGAAACCTCTGTCGGACGATGAGAGAGCCGCGTTCCTCGATTCCAGGAAGCTGCGAAAGCGACACGACCTCCAGGGCCCGATCGACGATGCCTTCACGGGACCATTCCTGTGTGTGCGAGGCACGGAGCAGCCTTGGTCACCGAGCCACCAGGCCTACGCCGACTGGAACCTGAAACGGTTCCAGAGCGAATTCGATCAGTGGATGCGAGGACGAGCGAGAACGGTTGATGACTCGGCGCTCACGCCGGAACAGATCGAGAACAACCATCTGATCCTCTTCGGTGACCCCGGTTCCAACAGCGTGCTGGCCAGGATCGTTGAGAAGTTACCGCTGGATTGGACCAAGACGGCCGTGACGTTCGCGGGAACCAGCTATAACCCCGACCTGCACTGCATCAGCCTGATTTTTCCGAATCCGCTCAATCCTTCGAAGTACGTGGTGCTGAATTCCGGGCACACGTTTCAAGAAGACAGCTTCACCGCCTCGAATGCCTGGTTGTTTCCGAAACTCGGTGACGCGGGTGTCATTCGGTTCCGTCCCAATGAGAAACTGGGGTATGGCGAAGAGATCGTCACCGGACAGATCTTTAACTCCGTCTGGCAACTGGTGGAATAGTTCGACAGACACTTTGGAGTTCCACACGGGCTCCCAATATACCGGGCGAGTTTCAGGATTTCTCCCCAACCCCTGGGATGTAGCATACATGTTTTCCCACTTCGGTCGACACCTGTGCTCTCTTCTGATTCTCTCGGGAGCCCTCTCGCACGCGGCGGATACCTTCACGGTCACGATTACTCCCGCCAATTCGACTTCGTACTCACCAGTCGAGATTCCTCTACCTGAGGGCGTTGATGCGAATCGTCACTGGGAGATTGTCGATGCTGCCGGACAGCGACTCCCGACTCAACCTGGTTTGGGAAAGCAGCCGCGTCTCATCGTGAAGACGACGCCAGCCGATGGCGCGAAGTGGACGTTACGCCCCGCAATCTCCCCGAACAGCGAGAGTCCGCTCCACGTTTCCGAGAAGGATGGCCAGCTTCAACTCGCCCAATCGTCACACCCTCTGCTGACTTACCACACTCAACCCTCTCAGCCGCCACCGGGAATCGCGGCTCACTATTCACGTTCCGGGCACATTCATCCACTCATGGTCCCGGGAGACCGTCCGATCACAGCTGAGTATCCAACCGATCACCCGCATCAGAATGGTGTTTTCTTCGCCTGGGTCAACACGACGTTCGACAATCATGAGGTCGACTTCTGGAACCTTGGCAAGCAGCTGGGGTGCGTTCGCCACAAGCGGCTGGTCGAGTCAAAGTCTGGAGAACTGTTCGCCGGATTTACCGCTGAGTTGGAGCATGTTGATCAGACCTCCAGGGGAACAGTGGTGTTAAACGAGACGTGGACTGTCATGGCCTTTCCCATGCAGGACGGGGATCGCGAGTTTTATCTGGTCGATCTCGAATCAAAGCAGATCGCCGCCTCAGACAAACCACTGATGGTCAATGAATATCACTACGGCGGGTTTGGCTGGCGTGGTTCGACCGAGTGGTTGTCGGACTCCAAAGACACCAGGCAGGCTGGGTGCGAGTTCTTGACCAGTGAACGATTCGACCGCGTGAAGGGAAACCATACCCGACCCGAGTGGGTCGCTGTTACGGGGATGATCGGGGGAGAGAGCTGCTCGATTGCGATCTTCGGCCACCCTTCGAACTTCCGTTATCCCCAACCAGTCAGGTTGCATCCCAGTAAGCCCTACTTCTGCTTCGCTCCGTGTGTGATCGGCGGATTTGAGATCAGCAAGGAGAAGCCGCTGACCTCGAAATATCGCGTCGTTACCCACACCGGTCCCGCGGACCCCGCACTATATTCACGCCTCGTCAAAGCCTGGACTCACCCGCCACAGGTCGCGGTTGAATAGCTTCTCTCTGCTCCGCCAACGCCGAGGTTTCTATCCACGTTTGTGGATCGTTCAGCGATCGACCAACCTACTTCACCTCATTCACCAGCACGAACTGCGGCGCCTCGGCGAAGCCCATGAACTGGACCATGATGCTCTGGACGGTCGTTCCGCTCAGGTCTTCCTCGACGAATCCTGCAAAGTCCGGGATCTCGAAGACCTCGATGTAATCCATCGAGAGTGGCCCCTCACCAATCAATCTCCCGGTCGCCCGGTAGGTCGTAAAGCTTTTCACCCGCTGCAGTCCACGCATTGCCGGGTAATCGGTCGACCGGACCCAGTCCTCGAAATCGGCGGGACTGATCCCCGGCTTCAGCTTGTAGATCAACATCAGATTAGCGGCCATCGAATCCTCCTTGAATCGGTGCGGTAAGCGAACGTTCTGCGGACCAGACTTCTACCGAAAGGCTGTGGAGTGACTCAACAGCAGCGTCAAATCCGTCGCGACCAGCAGCAGCTTCAGCTGATTACGTCGGTGACAACCTTGCCGTGCACATCGGTCAACCGGAAATCCCGGCCCGCATGACGATATGTCAGACGTTCATGATCAAGCCCCAGCAGATGGAGCATTGTTGCGTGCAGGTCGTGAATATGAACCTTGTTCTCTGCGGCGTAGTATCCATAGTCATCCGTGGAGCCGTAGCGGAAGCCCCCCTTCACGCCCCCGCCGGCCAGCCACATTGTGAAGCCTTCCTGATTGTGATCGCGTCCGGTTCCGCCACCTTCCGCTGTGGGAGTCCGGCCAAACTCTCCCCCCCACCAGACCAGCGTGTCTTCGAGTAACCCCCGAGCCTTGAGGTCGTATAACAACCCCGCGATCGGAAGGTCGACCTCTTTCGCATTCTTCTCGTGTCCCGCCTTCAGATCGGAGTGCTGGTCCCATTGGACCTTGTCATCGTTATGGGTCACCTGAATGAATCGGACTCCTGCCTCGGCAAATCGTCGTGCCTTCAGGCACATCCGGCCGAAGTTCGCGGTGACCGGATTGTCGAGTCCATACAATTTCTGAGTGGCTTCCGACTCGCCGGAAAGGTCTTCGACTTTCGGCAGTTCGTTCTGCATGCGGAATGCCAGCTCGAACGAGCTGATCCGGGCATCAAGAGAGGCCTCGGGGCCGCTGTGCGACTGATGCTCCAGATTCATTCGGGCCAGTTGTCGCAGCTGGATTTCCTGAACTTCGCGCGGCCAGCGCGAGTTACGAATGTATTTGACTTCCGCTTTCGCCGACGGCACAGCGGCATTCCCAAAGGGTGTGCCCTGGTAGACAGCCGGCAGGAACGCCGAACTCCAGTTATTGATCCCACCGAATGCGAGCGTGGGACAGATGGTGACGAATGCGGGCAGGTTCTGATTCTCAGTCCCAAGGCCATAACTGACCCACGATCCGATGCTGGGCCGCACGAAGTTGTCGCTGCCTGTATGGACCTTCATGACCGCACCGCCGTGAGCCGGGTTGGTACCATGCATAGAGTGAATCATACACAGTTCATCGACCCGCTGGGCGACATGCGGGAAGAGGTCACTCACCCACAGCCCGCTCTCGCCGTACTGCTTGAATTCCCACGGGGACTTGAGCAGATTGGCTGTCGAGTTGAACTGCACTCGCGGCTTCTCGAACGGCAGTGGCTTCCCATCGTCACGGGTTAGCAGCGGCTTGTAGTCAAAGGTGTCGACCTGCGACGGGCCCCCACTCATGAACAGGAAGATCACTCGCTTGGCCCGGGCTGGGAAGTGCGGCGCGGCGGGAGCCAGCGGTCGGGCCGGAGCGTCAGCGCGAGCGTCCTGCCCCAGCATTGACGCGAGGGCCAGCGAGCCAAAACCAACCGCACTGCGGTTCAGCATCGCCCGGCGGGAAATCGTGGTGTAGCCAGCTGGGAACATCGGGGGCTCACTTCACGTAAATGAATTCATTGGCAGCGAGCAGAGTCTGGCATAGCGCACTCCACGCCTGCTGGCTGCGCACTCGGGAGTCGGGCTCGGCCGATGCCAGCGACTGCTCCAGCTCAGCGAGCAGCTTCGTCTGGGACTCGATCTCCTCGCTGGTCGCTTCTCTGGCATTGAGTAGTCGTGTCAACAAACCGAGTTGCTCTGCGGTCGTCCCGGGTTCCGCTTGCACTCGAAGTGCCAGCTTGTCAGCCGACTGCATGACGAATTCACTGTTCATCATCAAGAGTGCCTGCGGGGCGACTGTGCTGGCAGCTCGGTCCCCGGTCGGGATCGCCGGGTCGGGGAAGTCGAGTAGTTGGAACAGATCGAAGACGTTATTGCGAATGACCGGCAGATAAAGCGAACGCCGGTTGCTCGTGTAATCCGTCAGGTCGATCGATGTGTGATCGAACAGATATCCGCGGTTCTTGACCTTGAGCACCGGCCCGCCGAGCGTCGAGTCGAGTTGGCCGCTGACGGCCAGCAGTGAGTCCCGGACCTCTTCCGCGGTCAGCCGACGCAGACTGAATCGTCCCAGCAACCGGTTGTCGAAATCATGCTCCACGGTTCCGGCCTGCGGGATGCTGCTCTGCTGATAGGTACTGGAGTTGAGCATCAGTCGATGCAGAGACTTGAGAGACCAGCCATCCGCGACGAATCGCTGGGCCAGCCAGTCAAGGAGTTGGGGGTGCGAGGGAGCCTCACCGAGCAGACCAAAGTTATCGACCGTACGCACCAGCCCCCTGCCGAACCGCCAGCGCCAGACGCGGTTCACAAAGACCCGAGCTGTCAGCGGGTGCTGGGGATCGACCAGCCAGTTGGCCAGCTGGAGCCGACCGCTCGACTGCGTATTGAACTCTGGCACCTGTGCACCGCGCATCACGGGCGGTGTGTGACGTGGCACGACATTCCCGAGCTTCTGGGTATCTCCGCGGATATGGATCGCCACATCGGTGACCTCGTCCTCGGCAACCCCCATCGTTGTCGGCAGGTCGGGGCCAGCGGTCTCAAACGCCGTCAGTGCAGCACGTAACTTGGCCAGCTCGGCCGTTGTCGCTTCGGGGTACAGCGTCTCCAGTTTCTCCGGGGCAGCTGTGCCTGGGGCCAGACCGTCTTTCGCCGCCTTGTCCGCTGCGGCGACAAAGGCTTCGACCGACTGCTTCTTTGTGGCCAGCTCCTGGTCATAGGCGGCTTGGATTGCGGTCGCTTCCGCTGAGGGCAGCAGGTTCTCATGCCATTTCGCCACCTTGACGTAGGTATCCATCGTCTTGGTGCTTTTGAAAATCCCCGCCAGTGCGTAGTAATCCGCCGTCTGGATCGGATCGAACTTGTGGTCGTGGCATCGGGCGCACCCGATTGTCATGCCCAGAAACACCTTGCCCACGGCATCAATCTGCTCATCGACGATGTCCATCCGCATCTTCGGCTGGTCGACTTCCGCCAGAACTTTGGGACCGATGGACAGGAAACCGGTCGCGATCAGGTGGGCATGAAGTTGAGATTCTGACTCATGCGGCAGCAAGTCTCCCGCCAATTGTTCGACGATGAACTGATTCAGCGGTTTGTCCTGGTTGATCGAGCTCACCACATAATCGCGGTATCTCCAGGCATTCCCGTGGGCGACATTCTCATCCAGCCCGTTCGAGTCGGCATACCTCGCCACGTCGAGCCAGTGTCGGCCCCAATGCTCGCCATATGCCGGTGAGTCGAGCAAACGGTCGACGAGGCGAGCGAATGCATCGGGGCTCTCGTCCGCGAGGAACGCGGTGACCTCCTGCGGAGTCGGTGGCAGTCCCGTCAGGTCATACTTCACTCGCCGGATCAAGGTTCGTTTGTCGGCCGGGATGGCTGGAGTCAAATGATTCGCTTCCAGCTGAGAAAGCACAAAGTAATCGATGGGAGACTGGGGCCACGCCGTGTTTTGGACCGCCGGAATCGCCTGCGGAGTCATCGGCTGGAACGCCCAGTGATTGGGATCGCGATGATGAGCCTTGGCGACAGCCCCATCGGGATAAGGAGCCCCCTGCTCCACCCATTTCACCAGAGAATCAATCTGGGCATCCGTGAGCTTGCCCTCTTCCGGCATCTTGAGGTTCTCGTCGACATGCTTCACCGCGCGGATCAACATGCTCTCGTCGGGTTTCCCCGGCACGATCACGGGACCGTTGTCCCCTCCTTTGAGCATTGCCTCACGCGAATCAAGCCGCAGATTGGCCCACTGTTTGGTCTCTCCGTGGCACTTCTGGCACTGTTCGATGAGCAGCGGCCGAACACTCGTCTCGAAATGACGAATCGATTCCTGGGACGCGGATTCCTCACTTGTGGGAGGCGTTTGTGCCAGCAATACCGCACAAAGGAAAGCCGTCACCATCTGCGAACCTCACTTGTCTCAGCGATTGTGCGATAGCAAATTTCCTACCATCGCCTGTTGCACACAAGCATAAACATTTCCTAATGCGTGAGCCAGCAGGAACTGTATGGAATCAGGAATCGCTGAGAATTTCAGAACAATTCCGAATTGGACAGCTGAGGACATCTCGTCCACGCGGCTTGGTCTTGAACGTCTGCCTTTCCTCATGGAGCCTGCTGGGCCTTGGCGATGACACTTTCGAGAGTGACTGGTGCTCCGCCTTGCCGCTTGCTTTCGTCCGCAGCCTCCATGAAGGCAAACATCTCGATCGTGATGTCCTCGCTCACTGGCGGCTGCCGCGTTTTGCAAAACTTGACGATCTCCACGAGCAACCCCCGATAATCAGACGGCAATCTCACCTGCTGAATCGACTTGGTCCCAAAGATCGCCGCTCCAAAACCCGTCTGGTGAGTGTGTTCGCGGATGCCACGGTAGGTACCGATCCGGCCGTTGGTCCACGTCCCGGTGACTTGCTCACTCCTGTCCGTCTGGACTCGGGTGACCGACACGCAACCCGGCCCCATCGCGGTGTAAAGAATCTCAACGCCATGGACTCCATACCAGGCCAGATCGGCATGCCCGATTCCCGATCGTGACTGGCTGAAAGCATCACAGCCGACCACGTCACCGATCTCACCACTCTGCAGCAGGTTTTGCAGCTGGGGTTGAAATCGCAGGGATGAAGAGGAGAACCATGGAGTTCCATACTTCTTGCCGAGTGCCTGGATCTTCAACGCATCGGTGAGGTTGTGAGCCAGTGGCTTGTCGATGAAGACCGGTTTGCCCGCCTTGAAGACTGGCTCAATCTGAGACAGATGCTGGCGACCGTCGACACTTTCCAGCAGCACCACATCCACCAGAGGCAACAGCTCCTCAATCGAACCCACGATTCTGACGCCAGCATCGCCGACCTGCTTCGTGAAACCCTGCACCCGGTCGCGGCTGAGCGGGAACTCGTCGTTCCCACCCGGAAAGGCCGCGACGATCTTCACGCCAGCGAGATCATCGGTGTTGCGGGGAGCGTTGAGGATCTGCGTAAAAACCGTGACATGTGAGGTGTCGAGTCCGATCATCCCGACACGGATTTCCGCATTTTTCGCAGGCTGATCATCGGCCAGCAGCACACTCGCCAAAGACAAGGGCTGCCCACAAATCAGTACGACCAGGAACAACACACGACGCGGCCATTGATGAATCCATCGCATAGATGTTCCCGATTCGATGACGCCAGGCGAGCTTGCGAACGATTACTCTTCGATCGACTTCAACAGTTCCATGCGGTCGAACATGGCGGGACCACCGATTGCCGTCGGAGCGATCCCCGTCAGCGTGAAGTCCCCAAAGTCCTTCCACAGATCACGAGTCAACACCACCCAGCCTCCGGGGGGATGGGGAGCCACACCGACCGCCTGCCACGGGGTCAGGTTCTTGCCCGCAAAATATCGCCGCGTTGTTTCATCCGCTGCTGGCCATTGTCCATCCGCAGCCAGCTCCAGCATCACACCCGAGGTCCCGCGCTGGGCCTTCCAGGCAAAACGGATGTAGCGGTACTCGCCATCACCCGGGGTCTCCCGGATCTTGAACGCCCAGCCGTCGATCCTCGCTGAGGAGC